>NZ_DASWPB010000028.1:0-15761 GCF_036404185.1 Lacisediminihabitans sp.
TTCTTCCTCATCCAGGCGCTGGCACCTCACGTCGTCGACGGCGGTCGCATCATCAACGTGTCCACCTCGCTCACCCGCCACGTCAGCCCGGGGACCTCGCTCTACGCGGCGTCGAAGACGGCGGTGGAGGCCATCACCCGCAGCCTCGCCGTGGAGCTCGGGCCCCGCGGCATCCGCATCAACAGCATCGCTCCCGGCCCGACGGCCACCGACTTCAACGGCGGCGCCATGCGTGACGATCCAGAGCTGCGCAGCAGCCTGGCCGCCCACACGGCGCTCGGCCGCGTCGGCCAGCCCGACGAGATCGCCGATGCCATCGCGGCCCTCGCATCGAGCGAGCTGCGCTGGGTGACGGCCGAACGCATCGAGGTCTCGGGCGGCAGCCTCCTCTAGAGCCCTTCGACAACAGGACCGTGCCGAGCGGAAAAACGACCGGGACCGGCCAGGCGCGAAGGGCTGTTCCCTCGTCGTCGGTATCCTTGGAGCATGACACCCGCGGATGCGACTGGGCTTCCCGCATCCGCAGAGATCCCACCCGAACTGGCGACCCGCTTCGTCGATCACGGTGCCATCGCACGCAACGTCGGCAGGATCCGCGAGATCACCGGCACGAGCGTCATGGCCGTCGTCAAGGCCGACGGCTTCGGGCACGGCTGGCGCGAGGTCGCTCTGACCGCGCTGGACGCGGGAGCGGAATGGCTCGGTGTCGCAACCGTCGACGAGGCGATCGCGATTCGTCACGCCGGCATCACCGCGCCCACCCTCTGCTGGCTCGCCGACCCGTGGACGAACCTGGCCGAGGCCGTCCGGACCGGGATCACCGTCTCCTGTGCCAACCGCCCCACCCTCGTCGCCGTGGCGGCGGCGGCCGTCGAGACCGGAGTTCGGGCGCAGGTACAGCTCGAGATCGACACCGGCATGTCCAGGGGCGGCGCCTCCGAGACGGAATGGGACGACCTCTGCCTGCAGGCGGCGAGCGAAGAGGCCGCAGGGCACCTCGTGGTCACCGGCATCTGGTCCCATCTCGCCCTCGCGGAGAGTCCGGATCCCGGGGTCAACGACGGCCAGGTGGCCGCCTTCCGCCTTGGCGTCGAGCTCGCCAGGCTGCGCGGGCTGCGTCCGGCGCTGCTGCACCTGGCCAATTCCGCCGGCGCCCTCGAGCATCCGGAGACCCGGCTCGATCTGGTCCGCTGCGGTGCCTCCCTCTACGGCATCGAGACGGTGCATGACCGCAGCCACGGACTGGAGCCGGCGATGCGGCTCGTCTCGAGGGTCACGCAGCTGAGGCGGGTGGCTGAGGGCACCGGGGTGAGCTACAACCATCTTTTTGTCTCCGACCGCCCCACCACCCTCGCCCTGGTGCCCGTCGGCTATGCGGACGGGATCCCGCGGGAGCTCTCGCGGGGCGGCGAGGTGGTCATCCGGGGTAGGCGGCACCCGGTCGTCGGGGCCATCTCGATGGATCAGTTCGTCGTCGACGTCGGCGATCGACCGGTCGAGCTCGGCGACGAGGTCGTGCTGCTCGGGTCGCCGACGCGCGGTGAACCGGATGCGCAGGAGTGGGCGGACCTGACCGGTACGATCGCCCACGAGATACTGACGGGGCTCGGCGGACGGATGGCCCGTCGACACCGGTACGAGACAGGCAGAGTGTGACCATGAAGAGGATCGGAATCATCTTCGGCGGAGCGAACAGCGAGCACGAGGTGTCGTGCAATTCGGCGCGCAGCGTCGCCGCTCACCTCGACGCCGAGGCCTACGAGGCGGTGCTGATCGGCATCGATCGCCGGGGCGGCTGGCATCGGGTCGATTCGGTGGATGCCCTGGCCGAGGCCGGCGCCGGCGCCAGGTTCCCCGACCTCGACGACGTCGACGTCGTCTTCCCCGTCCTCCACGGCCGCTTCGGCGAGGACGGCACGGTGCAGGGCCTGCTCGAGCTCGCCCATGTCCCCTACGTCGGCTGCGGGGTGCTCGCGAGCGCCTTGGCCATGGACAAGAACCTGAGCCAGCGACTGCTGGACGCCAGCGGCATCCCGACGATCCCCACGCACAGCGTCACGGCCGCGACGATCCACGAGGCGATCGAGTTCGCCGAGTCGGAGGGCTTCCCCCTGTTCGTCAAACCGAACCGCTCCGGGTCGAGCGTCGGGGTGAGCAGGGTCTCCTCGGTCGAGGAGCTGACGGCCGCGCTCGACCTGGCCCTCAGCCACGACAAGACGGCGCTCATCCAGCTCGCGATCGAGGGCGACGAGGTCGATCTCGGCGTCCTGCAGCAGGTGGACGGGGAGCTCATCGTCGGCGCACCGCTGCGGGTGCTCACCGAGGAGCACACGGTCTTCTTCGACTACACCGCGAAGTACACCGCGGGGGGAGGGGCTCAGCTGGAGGTCCCCGCGAAGATCCCCGCCGATGTCGCCGCCCAGCTCGCCGAACTGGCCAAGCTCGCCTTCACCACCCTCGACTGCGAGGGCCTCGCGCGCGTCGACTTCTTCGTCTCGACGGACGGTGCGATCATCCTCAACGAGGTCAACACGCTGCCGGGGCTCACGGCGTTCAGCCAGTACCCTCGCATGTGGCAGGCGGTCGGGGTGAGCTATACGGAGCTGCTGAGCCGACTCATCGACCGGGCTGTCGCGGTCTACGCAGCAGCCTGATCCTCGGCAGCCGTTCGAGCCTGCGCTGTTCGGGCAGGCTCCACTTGAAGAGCACGGCGAGCACGCGCACCCCGAAGGTGACCGCGACGCAGATGCCGCCGGCGACGAACGGCTCCACGCCGAGCTCCAGCAGCCCCACGAGCATGCCGGAGCCGACGAGGGCGGCGACGGCGTAGAGCGAGCCGACGTGCATGAGCGCGATCGGCAGGTTGAGCAGCATGTCGCGCAGGATCGAGCCCCCGACGGCGGCGAGCACACCCACGAAGATGGCGGGGACCGGTGGCAGCCCGACCGCGATGGCCTTGGTGGTGCCGAGCGCGCAGTAGATGCCGATCGTGAGCGCGTCGAGCACGGTGATGACGTTACCGAGCCGCGAGAAGATCCTCTCGAGCAGCATGCCGAGCAGGGCCGCGGCGACGGCAACGACGAGATACCAGTTCTTCTGCAGGGCGACGGGGACCTCGTTGAGCAGCAGGTCGCGGATGAGGCCGCCGCCGAAGCCGGAGGCGATGCCGATGATGGCGATCCCCAGCAGGTCGAGGCGGCGGTCCCTGAACTGCGCGGCGAACATGGCTCCCTGCATGCCGCCGATCGCGATCGCGAGCAGGTCCGCCCAGAGGGGGACGATGAACTGGCTGGCATCCACACAGCTATTCTCCAGCCAGACGGGCCGCCTCGGCGCAATCGGAGTCTCGCGGGGGATACTGGAGCGGTGCCCCTCTACCGTGACGAAGCCGTTGTGCTGCGCACCCACAAGCTGGGTGAGGCCGACCGCATCGTCACGATGCTCACGAGGCAGCACGGCAAGGTGCGCGCCGTCGCCAAGGGGGTACGGCGCACCGCCTCGAAGTTCGGTGCGAGGCTCGAGCCGTTCATGGTGGCCGACGTGCAGTTGTACGAGGGCCGCTCCCTCGACATCGTCACCCAGGCGGAGTCCGTCGGGTCGTACGGTGCCGAGATCACCGCGGACTACGGCAGCTACACCGCCGCCAGCGCGATGGTGGAGACGGCGGACCGGCTCACCGAGGCCGAGGTGAGCCTCCAGCAGTACCTCCTGCTCGTCGGCGCCCTGCGGTCGCTCGCCAGGAAGGAGCACGGGGCGAGCCTCACCCTCGACTCCTATCTGCTCCGCGCCCTGTCGATCGCCGGCTGGTCCCCGAGCTTCGACGACTGTGCCGTGACGGGCGCCCCGGGGCCGCATTCTGCCTTCGTGGTGCAGCTCGGCGGTGTGGTGGCCGATGCCGTCGCCCCGCCGGGCGCCCCCCGGCTCGATCCCCACACCCTCCTGCTGCTCTCCTCCCTGCTCACCGGCGACTGGGCGACCGCGGACGCGGCGGATGACCGCACGCGCTCCCAGGCGAGCGGCGTCGTCGCCGCGTACACCCAGTTCCATCTCGATCGGGGGCTGCGCTCTCTCGAGCACGTGGACAGGAGAACACCAGCGTGACCGTCACGAAGACCCACAGGGACGCCGTCGACTTCAAACCGGTGGACTGGACAGGTCTCTACCCGCCGTCGATGCCCAAGGGCTCGGTCCCTGAGCACGTCGCGATCGTCATGGACGGTAACGGCCGCTGGGCGAACGGCAAGGGGTTGACCCGCATCGAGGGTCACCGGGCGGGGGAGGCGAGCCTGCTCGATGTGGTCGCCGGGGCCATCCAGATCGGCGTCAAGCACCTCAGCGTCTACGCCTTCTCCACCGAGAACTGGAAGCGCTCGCCGGACGAGGTGCGGTTCCTCATGGGATTCAACCGAGACGTGCTGCACCGGCGTCGCGATCAGCTCAACGACTGGGGGGTGCGGGTCAGATGGGCCGGCCGCACGCCACGACTGTGGCGTTCGGTCATCGAGGAGCTGCGGTTCGCCGAGTCCCTCACGGCGGGCAACTCGGTGCTGACCCTGACCATGTGCGTGAACTACGGCGGTCGCACGGAGATCGTGGATGCCGTCCGCGCCATGGCGGAGGAGGTCGCCGCCGGCCGGCTCAAGCCCTCCGGCATCACCGAGCGGACGATGCAGCGGCACCTCTACATCCCGGAGCTTCCCGACGTCGACCTCTTCGTGCGGAGCTCCGGCGAGCAGCGCACGAGCAACTTCATGCTCTGGCAGAGCGCGTATGCGGAGATGGTCTTTCTCGACACCCTGTGGCCCGATTTCACCAGGGAGCAGCTGTGGCAGGCGATCACCCAGTACGCCTCCCGGAACCGCCGTTTCGGCACGGCAGTCGACGCTCCGACCGCCTGATCCTGGGTGCCCGCCTGGCCGAGGCGGACGGACGCGCTGGTCTACCCCAGCTCTGGTACTCGCACGGGCGTCGTCTGCTAATGTCGCGCGGACACGGATAAGGTTCGAGAGGGGCAGCGATGCCCCCTACGCCATTCCGGTCTCCCCGATCGTCCAGGGGACTCCGACCGATGGCACGGGCAACGGGGAGTTCGGACAACAGCGGTGAACGACGCAGACAGAGGACAACACGGCGACGGGCGGGTGCTGTGGGGCGTTCCCGCCCTGCCCGCGAATCGTATCGCCCACCCCCGCCTCGAGGCACGGCTGGAGAAGTGGCTCCGCGGTTCCTCCATCCTGGTCGTGGATGCGCCGGCCGGCTTCGGCAAGACGGTCGGGGTCGCCGGCTGGCTCCGGGAGCGGGCGTACACCCATCCGGTGGTCTGGATCGACTGCGGCGGCATGGTCGGCACCGCGCGGCAGATCTGGGAGACCATGATCGGCGCGATGGGACGGCTGGGGCTGCTGCCGCAGCGAGAGGCCGCCGCCGCCCTGGATGGGCCGGCGGACTACTCCGTGCTACAGGACCTGGCCGTCCCCGTCATCGTCGTCTTCGACGACGTGGACAGGGTCGAGTCGGCGCCCGAGCTGGATCGTGTGGCCCACCTGGCCAGACAGACGCCACTTGTCCGCGCGATCGTCATCGTCTCCAGCATCGAGGACGAGGGCAGCATCAGCGACACCGTCGATCGGGTGACGATCGAGGCCTCGACCCTCGCCTGGACCGCGGGGATGGTCAGCGACTTCGCCGAGAGCGTCTATCCTGCGGCCGCCGGCCGGATCGACTATCGGGCGATCACGGAGGCGACCGGAGGCCGCCCCGGCGCCCTCCTCCACTACCTGACCGTGTGGGACAGGGCGGCGTCGGAGAACGTGGGGCTCGGCGGCCGCAACGCCAGGGACATCGCGCTCGAGTGGTCACTCACCCACCTCCGGACGCGCAAGGGCGGCGAGCGGGTCGTCACCGTCTTCTCCCTCATCGCCCTGTCGATCAGGATGCCGGCGGACCTGCTCACGACCCTCATGCGCGACGAGCCGGTCGGGGATGCCGTCGCGACCCTGCTCAAGGACGGCCTGATCATGGCGAGCCGGATTCCCGGCGACGAGTTCGTCTCCTACGAGATACCGACCCAGGAACGGGAGCTCCTCCAGGAATACGCGGCGACCGTGCTGGACGGGGCGATCCCCGGCATCCACGAGCAGGCCGCCAGGGCCCTCGAGCACAGGGCCCCCGCGCTCGCCATCCACCACTACGCCGGGGCGGGGCTCTACGAGAATGCCGTCGCGCTCATGAAGGCGGTCTGGTCTGAGGTGGGGGAGCAGATCTCCACCCCGGAGTTCAGGATCGCGGCCTCGGCCATCCCGGACGACTTCTATCGCGGCGATCTCGAGGCACTCGCGATCAGGCTCCTCCAGTCGAGGCTTCCCCCGTTCGACGTCCAGCGGAGAAGGGACCTCGAGACGTTCCTCATCAACGTTCCCGCATCCCGGTTGCTGTCGATTCCCATCGAGCGGCGCATCCTCGTGGTGGCCGCGGTCGTCTGGGGGCGCCTCTCCCGCGGCAAGATCAGAGAGGCGACGGCCCTCGGCGTGCAGCTGACCCGAGAGCTCGAGGCCGGCGGCCTGACGGAGAAGGCCGAGCTGGCACCGGCGCTCGCGGTCCTCTGGGCTCAGATCGCGGAGGCCTACCTGCTCGCCGGCCGACCGCGCCACGGCACCGAGTTCACGAGCAGGATCCGCTGGCTCGGGGTGACCGACCGGCTCTCGTTCGTCCGTTTCCGCACGACCTCCCTCGAGGCGCTCGCCCGCGCGTGGAGCGGCGAGCTCACGGCCGCCCAGGAGCTCATCGACGAAGCGCGCCGCACCTACGCCGCGGAGGACCGCCCGGAATCGGAGAGCGAGTATCCCCTCGTGTTCGCGGAGTCCCTCGTCGCCCACTCCCACCTCGACGCGGAGGGCCTCCTGCGCGCCGGCGCGTGGTTCCGCGGCTTCGTGAACGAGGCGCCAAGGTGGAGAGCGCTGGTGCAGCTCAGCGAGGGATACGGCCTGCTCTACTCCGGACGGGCGGAGGCGGCTCTCACGGCGCTGCGGAAGGCCATGCCCGTCGTGGAACAGCAGGAGGACCTGGCGATCATCGACGCGATGAGCCAGTCCCTGCTCTCCGACCTGTGTGTTGCCGTCGGCCGCGCCGGGGACGCGTTCGACGTCCTCATCGACGTTCCCAGCACCATCGGGCATTCGATCTGCCTGGCGGTCCAGCGGGCGTCTGCGCATCTGGCCACCGGCCAGCCCCTGCTCGCGCTCGCCGATACCGATGCCTGCATCGCCAGGGGGCGCGACCATTCGATGCGGACGCTGCCCTCGGTGATCCTCCGCCGTGCGATCGCCCAGGATCAGCTCGGGCAGGGCACGGCGGCAGACGAGCTCTTTCTCGAGTTCTTCACCATGATGCGGCGGGGGCCGGCCCTCAGCCCCTATCTGAACCTGTCCCGTTCCGCGCTCGCGACCCTGTTCGCGCGGTTCGGCCAGGAGCATCCGGAGTCGGCCGACGAGGCTGTCGAGCTCTGGACCGGGGTCGAGAGCATCTCCCACCTGCTGCTGTCCGAGCGTGCGCACGGGCCGCTCTCGACGGCCGAGCTGCGGATTCTGAGTCTGCTGCAGAACAAGAGGACCGTCTCGGAGATCGCGGCGGTGCTCCTTGTCTCGCCCGTCACCGTGAGGTCCCAGCTCAGCAGCATCTACCGGAAACTGGGTGTCTCGACCCGGATCGAGGCGGCCGACATCGCCGCGGCGATGGGACTGGATCCGGACGCTCACTAGGCGGACGCTCAGTAGGCTGGGGCCATGGCCATCAGCACCCCCATCCGCACCGGCATCATCGGCTACGGTCTCTCCGGCAGGATCTTCCACTCGCCCTTCGTCTCGACCAATCCGCGGTTCTCCCTCGACGTCATCTCGACGAGCGATCCCCAGCGCCGTGCGCAGGCGACCGCCCAGCATCCCGGGGCGGAGGTGGTCGACTCGGCCGAGCGGCTCCTGGAACGGGATCTCGACCTGGTCGTGCTCGCCTCTCCCGCCCACGTCCATCTTCAGCAGGGGCTCGCGGCGCTGGAACGCGGGGCCGCCGTGGTCATCGACAAGCCGTTCGCGGCATCCGTCGCGGAGGCGGAACGGCTGATCGATGCCGCGGACCACGCGGGGCGCCCGCTGATCGTGTTCCAGAACCGGCGATGGGACAGCGACTTCCTCACCGTGCGCAGACTGCTGGCCGATGGCGCGCTCGGCACGGTTCACCGGTTCGAGTCCACCTTCGAACGCTGGTCTCCCGCGCTGAAGAACCGCTGGCAGGACACCACCACGAGCGCCCAGGGGGCCGGCATCACCTTCGACCTGGGCAGCCACGTCATCGATCAGGCCCTGCAGCTGTTCGGGCCGGCGACGGTGGAGTACGCCGAGCTGTCGGTGCTTCGGGACGGCGGGGTGAGCGACGACGAGGCCTTCGTCGCGCTGGCCCACGAGTCCGGTGTGCGGTCCCACCTGACCCTCAGCAGACTGGCGGGCCAGACGGCACCCCGCTTCCGGCTCCTCGGCTCCTCGGCGGCCTACACGGTCTACGGGGTCGACGGCCAGGAACCGGCGCTCGTCGCCGGCGCCTCGCCGACCGACGAGGGCTACGGTGTCGAGCCGAAGGACAAGTGGGGACTCCTCGGCATCGACGGCTCGACCGATGTCCCGCTCACCCGGGTGCCGAGCGAGCGGGGGGACTACCCCGCGTTCTACGCCGGGGTCGCCGCGGCCATCCTCGACGGCGCGCCCGTTCCCGTCGATCCGCGCGACGCGCTCGAGACGCTGCGGATCATCCAGCGGGTGCACGAGCTGGCCCCGCTCCGCTGACCGGATCGGCCGCGTTTGGCGGTGGCCCGCCGGGAAGCTAGAATGCCTTAGGGTCACAAACACCTTTACTCAACGGCCCCGGTTGGACGGATCATGGCAGGCGAACCCGCACTCGCGGTCTCCACCGTGATCTTCGCGCTCCGGAACGACGGCGAGGCGGGTGCCGCGTCGCTGCGGCTGCCCCTCGTCCGACGCATCCGTGAGCCCTTCGACGGCTGCTGGGCCCTGCCGGGTGGACCGATCGAGGCGGAGGAGTCGCTCGCCGCCGCGGCCGGCCGCAACCTGCTCGAGACCACCGGTCTCGAGCCGAACTACCTCGAACAGCTCTACGCCTTCGGCGACACCGACCGGTCGCCGGGCGAGCGGGTGATCTCCATCGTCTACTGGGCCCTCGTGCGCTCCGATGAGGCGAGCCTCGCGGCCGAGGGGGAGAACGTGCGCTGGTTCGCGGCCGACGAGTTGCCGGAGCTCGCCTTCGACCACAACCAGATCGTCGACTACGCGCTCTGGCGGCTGCGCACCAAGATGGAGTACAGCCGCATCGCCCACGCCTTCCTCGGTGAGACCTTCACCCTCGCCGAGCTGCGCCAGGTGCACGAGGCGGTGCTGCGCAGGCCCATCGACCCGGCGAACTTCCGCCGGCAGGTGGAGGGCTCGAAGGCGATCATCGCAACGGAACAACGTCTCACCGGCGGGCGCCACCGGCCCCCGCGTCTCTACCGCTACAACACGTCCGTCGAATTCACCGACAACGGGCCTCTGGCCCACTCGTGAACGACAACGGGATCTAGGAGTCACCTTGTCGTCCGTCGACACCACCATCCAGCTCATCCGCACCGGCGTGCGTGCCGGCGCCACCTGCAGCCCCGACCTCGCCGAGGGGCCATGGGTGTTCGACCGGCAGCCCGCACCGAGCTACGGCCCCGGCTCCTCCATGGGCGACGTCATCCCGGTCGGCACGCCCCGGCAGGGGCAGATCCCCGAGGAGTACCGGACCGCGTCGAACGAGGAACTGGATGCCCGCATCCGCGCCGCGAAGGAGACCCTCGGCGACCGCGTGGTGGTGCTCGGCCACTTCTATCAGCGGGACGAGGTGGTCAGACACGCCGATTTCGTCGGCGACTCCTTCCAGCTGGCCAATGCGGCCAAATCCAGGCCGAACGCCGAGGCGATCGTCTTCTGCGGTGTGCACTTCATGGCGGAGACCGCCGACATCCTGGCCGCACCCGGCCAGTCGGTCATCCTGCCGAATCTGGCCGCCGGCTGCTCGATGGCCGACATGGCGGACATCGACTCCGTCACCGAGTGCTGGGAGCAGCTCGAGGAGCTCTACGGCACCGAGCCGGATGCCGACGGCCGGGTTCCCGTCATCCCGGTCACCTACATGAACTCCTCCGCCGCCCTCAAGGGCTTCTGCGGCGAGCATGGCGGCATCGTCTGCACCTCCTCGAACGCCGCGACCGTGCTGGAGTGGGCCTTCGAGCGCGGACAGCGGGTGCTGTTCTTCCCCGACCAGCACCTCGGCCGCAACACGGCCAAGGCGATGGGCGTCCCGCTCGACCGGATGCCCATGTGGAATCCCCGTCGTCCCCTCGGCGGCAACGAGGAGACGACCCTCGCCGACGCCAGGGTGATCCTCTGGCACGGATTCTGCTCCGTGCACAAGCGCTTCAGCGTCGAGCAGATCGACAAGGCGAGGGCCGACTTCCCCGGGGTGACCGTTCTCGTGCACCCCGAGTGCCCGATGGCGGTCGTCGACGCCGCGGACGCCGCCGGCTCGACCGATTTCATCGGCAAGGCCATCGCCGCCGCGACAGAACCGAGCACCTTCGCCATCGGCACCGAGATCAACATGGTCAACCGTCTCGCCGCGCAGTATCCGCAGCACACGATCTTCAGCCTCGATCCGGTCATCTGCCCCTGCTCCACCATGTATCGCATCCATCCCGGATACCTCGCCTGGGTGCTCGAGGCCCTCGTGCGCGGCGAGAGCCTCAATCGGATCACCGTCGCGGAGACCGTCGCGGTCCCCGCGCGGGTCGCGCTCGAGCGCATGCTGGACGCGAAGCCAGGGACCCTCGTGTCCCAGGTGATCGGGGACTGACGGTGGGCAGCGTCATCGTCGTCGGGACCGGGATCGCGGGCCTCGTGGCCGCACTCCGCGCCGGCCGTGAGCACTCCGTGACCCTCATCACCAAGGCCGAGCTCGCCGAGAGCAACACCAAGTACGCGCAGGGCGGCATTGCGGTGGCGATGTTCCCCGACGACAGCGTCGACGCCCACATCGAGGACACCATGAGGGTCGGTGCCGGCCTCAACGTCCGTCGGGCGGTCGAGGTGCTCTGCACGGAGGGGCCGGAGCGCGTCCGCGATCTCATCCGGCTCGGGGTCGCCTTCGACAGGGAACGGGGGGAGCTCGCCCGCGGGCGCGAGGCCGCCCACTCGAGCGCCCGCGTTCTGCACGCAGGCGGGGATGCGACGGGGGCGGTCATCGAGGCCGCTCTCGTGGCGGCCGTGCGGGAGTCGGCGACCAGGGTGCTCGAGGACACCTTCGTCGGCGATCTGGTGGTGAGCGGCGGCCGGGTGGTCGGCGTCGACGTGCTCGACGCGGCCGGGGTCCCCGAGCGGATCGAGGCGGACGCGGTGATCCTCGCGAGCGGGGGAGCCGGTCAGCTCTATCGGCACACGACCAATCCCGCCGTCACCACCGGCGACGGGGCGGCGGCCGCGTTCCGTGCCGGGGCGGTGCTCGAAGACGTCGAGTTCTACCAGTTCCACCCGACCTCGCTCGCCGTGCCGGGCAACTTCCTGATCTCCGAGGCCGTGCGCGGCGAGGGAGCCGTCCTCCTCGACGCGGCCGGACGCCGTTTCATGACGGACTGGCATCCCGACGGTGAGCTTGCCCCCCGCGACGTGGTGGCTCGTGGCATCGCCAGGCAGATGGCCGCCCAGGGCGGGGCGCCGGTGCTGCTGGATGCGACGGCGCTCGGCGGCTCCTTCCTCGCGGAGCGGTTCCCCGGCATCACGAGGGCCTGCCTCGACAACGGCCTGGACTGGGGCAGCGAGCCGATTCCGGTGACCCCGGCCGCCCACTACTGGATGGGCGGCGTCAAGACCGACGAGTGGGGCCGGACCTCGCTCCCCGGGCTCTTCGCCGTCGGCGAGGTCGCCTGCACGGGGGTGCACGGCGCCAACCGCCTGGCTTCCAACTCGCTGCTCGAGTCCCTCGTCTTCGCCTGGCGGTCCGTCGACAGGCTCGACCGGGCCTGGCCGGCCGGAGCCCCGGTGTCGCGGGGTCCGCGCGAGGCGGGGGATCCGGGTGCATCCCCGGGATCCGGCCCCTTCGAGAAGGGCGAGCTGCAGGAGCTCATGTGGGACGAGGTCGGGGTATTCCGCTCCGGGGAGGGCCTGCGCGCCGCCGCCGATCGCCTTTCCGGCTGGGGCCCCGCGTCGGGCGCGACCGGCACGGAGCTCCTCGCGGAGCGGGAGAAGGCCAATCTGCTTGAGCTCGCGCGGCTGATCACCGAGGCCGCCGTCGTCCGCGAGGAGTCCAGGGGCGCGCACTACCGCTCCGACTTCCCCGAGACCCGCGCCTCTTTCGCCAGGCACCTCGACTGGACGTCCCTCGAACCGGCCAGAGAGGTCGCCGCCTGATGCTCACCGACCAGCACATCCGATCCGTCGTCACGGCGGCCCTTCTCGAGGACGCGCCGTGGGGCGACGTCACCTCGGAGAACCTGATCCCGGCCACGGCGCTGGCCACCGCGAGGCTCGTCGCCCGCGAGGCGGGTGTCTTCAGCGGGGGCGACGTCTTCGCCGCGGCGATGACGATCACGAGCGAGGCGATCGCGGTCTCCCTGCTCGTCGCCGACGGGGAGGCCTTCGAGACCGGGGCGACGCTCGCGATCGTCACGGGTCCGGCCAGGGCCGTGCTGCAGGCGGAACGGGTCGCGCTCAACTTCGTCCAGCGGATGAGCGGGATCGCGACGCTGACGGCCGGCTACGTCGCGGAGGTGGCAGGCACGGGCGCACGCATCGTCGACACCCGCAAGACGACGCCGGGTCTGCGCCAGTTCGAGCGCCACGCGGTGCGCTGCGGCGGGGGGCAGAACCATCGTTTTTCGCTGTCCGACGCGGTCATGGCGAAGGACAACCACCTGGCGGTGCTCACCGCGGGCGGCCTCGGGCTGACCGAGGCGCTGCTCGGGGTCCGCGCCCGGCTCTCCCACACGACCCATCTCGAGGTCGAGGTCGACAGGATCGAGCAGATCGAACCGGTGCTCGCGGCCTCCGTCGACACGATCATGCTCGACAACTTCAGTCTCGACGAGCTGCGCGAGGGGGTGAGCATCGTGGACGGTCGCGCCCTCGTCGAGGCGAGCGGCAACGTCAACCTCGGAACGGTGGGCGAGATCGCACGCACCGGCGTCGACATCATCTCGGTCGGAGCCCTCACCCACAGCGTGCGCTCGCTCGACCTCGGACTCGACATCGATCTCGGCCGGGAATGATCTACCTCGACTCGGCGGCGACGACGGCCGTCCGGCGCGACGTCCTCGAGGCGATGTGGCCGTACCTGACCGGCGACTTCGGCAACCCCTCCAGCCACCACGGGCTGGGGGAGTCGGCGGCGGCGGCCCTCGCCGACGCGAGGGGCAGGATCGCCGCGGTGCTCGGCTGCCGCGCATCCGAGGTCGTCTTCACCTCCGGGGGCACGGAGGGCGACAACCTGGCCATCAAGGGCATCGCCCTGGCCTCGCCGCGGGGACGGCACATCGTGACCACGACGATCGAGCACCAGGCCGTCCTCGAGGCCTGCGACTACCTGGTCCGATTCCACGGCTTCGAGGTGGCCCGCCTCGGCGTCGACGCCGACGGGCTCGTCGACCTCGACGAGGTCGCGGAGGCGATCCGGCCGGACACCACGCTCGTCACCGTCATGTACGCGAACAACGAGGTGGGCAGCATCCAGCCCATCGGTCAGATCGTGGCCATCGCGCATGAGCTGGGTGTGCCCGTCCACACCGACGCGGTGCAGGCCGCCGGCGCCCTCGATCTCGACGTGACCCGGCTGGGCGTGGATGCGATGACCATCTCCGGTCACAAGCTCGGCGCCCCGAAGGGAGTCGGCGCGCTGTTCGTGCGCGGGCGCATCCCGCTCGAGCCGCTCATGCACGGGGGCGGCCAGGAACGGGGACGCCGCTCCGGGACCGAGAACGTCGCGGGCGCCGTCGGGTTGGCCACCGCTCTCGAGCTCGCGACGCGGGCGATCGACCCGTCGCTCGTCCAGACCCGCGACCGCCTCATCGCGGCGGTGCTGGGAACGGTTCCCGGCGCGCGGCTGACCGGCCATCCGTCCGCCCGGCTTCCCGGCAACGCCTCGTTCACCTTCGCGGGCACGAGCGGGGAGGCGGTGCTGCTCGAACTGGAGCGGCGCGGCATCCTCTGCTCGAGCGGATCGGCCTGTGCCGCTGGCTCCGACGAGCCGTCGCACGTCCTCCTCGCCATGGGCCTCGACCCCGCGCTGGCCCAGACGGCCGTGCGATTCACGATCGCCGACGGTCTCTCTCCCGCGGAGCTCGACGAGGTGACGGATGCCGTGCGCGACTCGGTCGCGGCGGTGCAGCAACTAACATGGTGAAGTTACTCGACCGCGCACCCAGCGTGGCTGACCTTTGGAGTTCTTCGTGGCCAACGCCTCCCCCCTCGATCCCGTAATCAACCTGGCGAAGCGTCGCGGCTTCGTCTTCCAATCGGGGGAGATCTACGGCGGATCGCGCTCCGCCTGGGACTACGGTCCGCTCGGCACGGCGCTCAAGGAGAACATCAAGCGCCAGTGGTGGCAGTTCATGGTGCAGGGCAGGGACGACATCGTCGGTATCGACTCCTCCGTCATCCTGCCGCGCCGGGTCTGGGAGGTCTCCGGCCACGTCGACGTGTTCAGCGACCCGCTCGTCGAGTCGTTGCACACCCACAAGCGCTACCGGGCCGACCACCTGCTCGAGGCCTACGAGGAGAAGCACGGCCACCCTCCCGTCAACGGGCTGGCCGACATCACCGATCCCGACACCGGCCAGCCGGGCAACTGGACGGAGCCGCAGAACTTCTCCGGCCTGCTGAAGACCTTCCTCGGTCCCGTCGACAACGAGGAGGGGATGGCCTACCTGCGTCCGGAGACGGCCCAGGGCATCTTCGTCAACTTCGCCAACGTGATGGGCTCCGCGCGTTTGAAGCCGCCGTTCGGCATCGCCCAGATCGGAAAGAGCTTCCGCAACGAGATCACGCCGGGCAACTTCATCTTCCGCACCCGCGAGTTCGAGCAGATGGAGATGGAGTACTTCTGCAAGCCGGGCGAGGACGAGGAGCTGCACCAGTACTGGATCGACGAGCGCACCCGATGGTACGTCGAGCTGGGGATCAACCCGGACAACCTGCGGCACTATGAGCACCCGAAGGAGAAGCTCAGCCACTACGCGAAGCGCACCGTCGACATCGAGTACCGCTTCGGCTTCTCCGGGCGCGACTTCGAGGAGCTCGAGGGCATCGCGAACCGCACCGACTTCGACCTGACCCAGCACTCCACGTTCTCCGGCCAGGACCTCTCCTACTTCGATCAGGCCAACAACGAGCGCTATGTGCCCTACGTCATCGAGCCGGCCGCCGGCCTGACCCGCAGCCTGATGGCGTTCCTGATCGACGCCTACACCGAGGACGAGGCGCCCAACACCAAGGGCGGCGTCGACAAGCGCACCGTGCTGCGGCTCGACCCGCGCCTCGCACCGGTCAAGGCCGCCGTGCTGCCGCTGTCGAGGGGCAGCGAGCTCTCACCCGTGGCTCGCGATCTCGCGGCCAACCTTCGCAAACGCTGGAACATCGACTTCGACGACGCCGGTGCCATCGGTCGCCGCTACCGTCGCCAGGACGAGATCG
>NZ_DASWPB010000029.1:0-10396 GCF_036404185.1 Lacisediminihabitans sp.
GTCGATTTTCGCATCAAGGACCGATCGCTCACCTCCCGGCAATACGAGTTCGGCGTCCAAGACAAACGGGACGGAGAGTGGCGGGCGGCCCAGACGCTCTCCCTGGTGGGCGGCAGTTGGGGTCACGCCGTATTCCAGCCGGAGGCTTGCAACTACTGCGACGACGTGTTCGCGGAGACCGCAGACGTGGTCATCGGCGACGCCTGGCTTGCGAAATACGAGATCGATTGGCGTGGCACCAATGTGGTGGTCACCCGCAATCCTGAACTCAGAGCCATTTTCGAGCGCGGCGCTGCGAGCGGTGGGCTAATGCGGGAGGACCTGGATCTCGACTCGGTGGTTCGCACCCAGGCCGGCAACTTTCGGCATCGCCGAGACGGTCTGGCCGTTCGGCTTGCGGACGACGACGCGGCCGGCCGGTGGCACCCCCGCAAGCGCGTGCATGCCGGATACCCCGTCTCGCCCGAGCGCGTGGCGCTCATCCGTGAGCGTCGCGCGATCTCCGCTACCAGCCACGAAGCATTTGCGGCCGCGAAGAGAGAAGGCGATCTCGCGGTCTACCTGAACGCGATCGTCCCGCTCATCACCCAGTATCAGTCGGCCACCAAGATGACGTTCGTGGCCAGACTGCGGAACCGGGCGAAGCGGGAGTTCTGGAAGCTCCTGGCAAAAATCTCTTCGAAATCGCGCCAGCGGATTCCTCGATGAACTCGATCAGGAAACCCGAGGTGTACGTCATTCTCACCGGTGTGAGCGGAAATCTGGGCGATGCGGTTATCCGGCGGCGCGTGCTGGAATGGATTCGCGGCCTCGGCCAGATCCATGCCTATGTGGGCAGGACGACGCCAGGCTGGCTCGATCAGCTCGGCATTCGCCCGGGGGAGGTCGTCTATGCGGCGGGTGCCCGCCGCGATTGGCTGCGGGGTCTGCTCTTTGGCCCTGGCAAGAAGATCATGGTGTTCGACCCGGGCGAGGTCCCACTCGGTCGCGAGCACCTCCGTTCGGAGCTCATGTTCCTGGTGATCGTGTTCTGGGTGAGGCTCAGGGGCGGTCTCGTCTTCCGGCCGCCTCGGGCGATCGGCGAGATCTCTCCGCTCACCGGCTGGCTCTATCAAGCGTCCAGCCGTCTCTCGAATGTGGTCCTCTGGCGCGAACGGCTGTCTTACGAGAGGATGCGTGTCGGCAGGCTGGTGCCGGACACGGCATTTGCGGAGCCTCGGCTGGAGGGGATCGCCTGGGCCGATCGCCGTGAGGTGGTGATCAGCATGAGAGGCAAGCGGGAGTTCCCGTCTGAGGAATGGTTTGCCGGTATTCGAGATTTTGCTGCGTCTCATGGTTTTCGTCTGGTGCTTCTCAGCCAGGTCGCTGAGGACGAGGCGAGGACCCGCGAACTCGCCGATCGATTCGGTCCGATCGCCGAGTACCTGCCGTGGGGTGATCGGGGTGATCTGCAGCAGGAACGGTTCATTCGCGCTCGTTACCTGTCGTGTGCGATGGCAATCAGCGACCGTCTCCACGTGCTGATTCTCGCAGCCCAGGCCGGGGCCATGCCTGTGGAGGTGGTCCCTCTGCCGAAGCTCAAGGTGGAGCAGCACTTCTCCACCATCGGAATGGGTGGGATCTCGTTCGGAACGGCCGGTCGCTCGGCGGCGGACATCTCGTGCTTTCTGGGAGATCAGCTAAGGCGTAGGGACGAGCTCAATGACAAAATGGCCGCTGCTGCGAACGTTCTCGAAAACGAGGTCCAGTCGTTGCGTCGTATGGTGTTTGGGAGGGGTCGCACATGATTCGACCCACGGCGAGTGTCGTGTTGCCGCTGCACAACGCCGCACCGTATTTGTCGGGAGCGCTTCGCCAACTGGCTGCGCTGGACGCATCGATAACGTACGAGTTCATCGTGATCGACGATCATTCAACCGACGCCACACAGGAGATTGTGTCGGGCTGGTCCGACGCGATCACCGGTCGGCTCATCATTGAGGGAGCGCAGGGATCGGGCGTTTCGGCGGCGAGGAACCAGGCGCTTGAACTCTGCAGCGGTGATTTTGTGTGGTTCGCGGATGTGGATGATCTCTGGAGCCCCACCATAGTGAGCGAACTGGTGGCCGCCATCGGCACCGCCGAGATGGCGGTCTGCAACGCCCGCAAATCGAGTCCGGACGGGTCTCCACGGGGTGAGATCGTGGACGCCCCCGTCGCGGAGGTGCTCTCGGGCGAGGAGGCACTTCTTCGCGTCCTCGAGGGCAGCATCCAAGGGCATCTCTGGAACAAGCTGTTCCGACGGTCGGCACTGTCGTCGGGGATGTTCCCGGCGACTCGAGCTCATTCCGATCTAGGCGGCCTATTGTCCATGTTGCCCACGTTCGCCACCGTAGCCATGCATCCGATGTTTTTGTACATCTACGTCCTGCGTTCAGGGTCCGTCCTCAATGGCACCGGTTATCAGTGGGAGGACCTGCAGGACTGTTACGAGATAGCGTCCGTCGAGTCGAGGACCGTCATCGATCGGGCTCGCAGCGCTCGGGCGATCACGGTGTTCAAGTACCGCAACCTCATTATCCCGACCGCCAATGAACTGGCGCGTCGGCGCGCGTTGCTCACGGAGGCAGAGTTGCGGGGGATTCGTCGGCAGAACCGCAGGAGGGGGGGGTTGCGAGACCTTGGCGTGCTTTTCCACAACAAAGAAATTCTCGTACAGGCTGCGCTGGTCCTCCTATCGCCGGCCTTGTATGAGCGTGTGTATCGGGCGAGGAGAGCAACTTCCTGGACACCGATCGCCGCAGAGCATTGAGAAGGCCCCTCCGGCAGACGGCTGTGACGATTGGATTCGGAGTCGCCGCTTCGGCCAAACCATCCGATCGCTAAACTGTCCCCTCGGGCGTGTCAACAGCGGGGGCGTGGGTATCGCCGATTTGTCCGTGCCAACACATCAAGGAAAGTCAACAAAAAATGACGAAGAGTGCCTTCATCACCGGTATCACCGGCCAGGACGGGTCGTATCTGGCGGAGCTCTTGCTCGGCAAGGGCTACGAGGTCCACGGCCTCATTCGGCGCGCCTCGACGTTCAACACCACGCGGATCGACCACCTCTACAAGGATCCGCACGACCAGGATGCCAAGCTCTTTCTGCACTACGGCGACCTGAGCGATGGCGCTCGTCTGGTCAGCCTGCTGGGCGAGCTGAAGCCCGACGAGGTCTACAACCTCGCGGCCCAGTCCCATGTGCGGGTCTCCTTCGACGAGCCGGAGCACACGGGCGACACGACGGGGGTCGGCACGATGCGCCTGCTCGAGGCGGTGCGGATGTCGGGCATCCACACCCGCTTCTATCAGGCGTCGTCCTCGGAGATGTTCGGGGCCACGCCGCCGCCGCAGAACGAGGAGACGCCGTTCTACCCGCGCTCGCCGTATGGGGCCGCCAAGGTCTACAGCTACTGGGTCACCAAGAACTACCGCGAGGCCTATGGCATGTTTGCCGTCAACGGCATCCTGTTCAACCACGAGTCGCCCCGTCGGGGTGAGACCTTCGTCACCCGCAAGATCACCAGGGCCGTCGCAGCGATCAAGGCCGGCCTGCAAGACGAGGTGTACCTGGGCAATCTCGATTCGATTCGGGACTGGGGATACGCGGCGGAGTACGTTGAGGGCATGTGGCGCATGCTGCAGGCGGATGCCCCGGACGACTACGTGCTCGCGACCGGTGGCAACTTCACTGTTCGCAACTTTCTTGAGACGGCGTTCGGACACGCGGGGTTGAATTGGGAGGACCACGTGAGATTCGACGAACGTTACCTGCGGCCGACCGAGGTCGACGCGCTCATCGGTGACGCCTCCAAGGCGGAGGCGAAACTCGGCTGGAAGGCCACCGTCGACACCGAGCAGCTCGCCCGCATCATGGTCGACGCGGACATCGAGATGCTGGCCCACGCCGGCAGCCACTGGATCGACACAGTGAAGCTCGAGTCCTGGGGCACGAAATAGCACGTAGGGTGGTAGAGACGATGATGTACAGCCCCTCACCCCTCGATCGCGACGCGACCTTCTATGTCGCCGGACATCGTGGGCTTGTTGGCTCCGCCATCTGGCGCAAGCTTGAGGCCGAGGGCTTCCGCGATCTCCGCGGCGAGGCCTCAGCGGATCTGGATCTGAAAGACCGTGAGTCGGTCTTCGACTACTTCAGGGCCGTCAGGCCCCGGTACGTGGTCCTCGCCGCGGCAAAGGTGGGTGGCATCCTCGCCAACAACACCTATCCGGTCGATTTCCTCTCCGACAACATGCGCATCCAGGTCAACGTGCTGGATGCGGCCCTCGAGGCGGGTGTGGAACGGCTGCTGTTCCTGGGGTCGTCCTGCATCTACCCCAAGTTCGCCCCGCAGCCCATCCGCGAAGACTCGCTACTCACCGGGCATCTCGAAGAGACCAACGACTCCTACGCGATCGCCAAGATCGCGGGCATTCTGCAGATCCAGGCGGTGCGTCGCCAGTATGGTCTGCCCTGGATCTCGGCCATGCCGACCAACCTCTACGGCCCGGGCGACAACTTCTCACGCGAGGGCTCCCACGTGCTTCCCGCGCTCATCCGCCGGTACGACGAGGCCGCCCAGCGCGGCGAGGCCTCCGTGACCAACTGGGGAACGGGCACCCCCCGCCGGGAGTTCCTCCACGTCGATGACCTCGCCGCCGCGAGCCTCCATCTGCTGGAGAACTACGACGGTCCCGCGCAGGTGAACGTCGGCACCGGTACCGACGTGACCATCGAGGAGATCGCCGAGCTGGTCGCCCGGGTGGTGGGTTACGAGGGCCGCACCGAGTGGGACACGATGAAGCCGGACGGAACCCCCCAGAAGCTCCTCGATGTGTCGAAGCTCGCGGATTCGGGCTGGACCTCGTCGATCGGCCTCGAAGAGGGACTGCGCAGCACCGTCGACTGGTACCGAGGGCACGCCACGACGCTGCGGGAGTGATTCGTGGGGTGCGGCTCGGTCGCCTCTGATTGAATGGTGCGATGGCACCCTCCCACGCTGGACCTCCCGCTCGTCGGTTGCGGCCGAGGACGATCGTCCTGTGGGTCGTGTCGGCCGTTGTCCTCCTCGCGATCTTCGCGGTGGTCTGGGTCGGTGTGCGCGGCCTGCTCGCGAGGAACGAGCTGCAGGGCGCGGTGCCCCTTGCCTCGAAGGTCCAGACCCAGGTGCTGGCGGGTGACGGCGCGGCGGCGCAGAAGACCGCGACCCAGCTCGCCGACCACGCGGCGCGAGCCGCGCGCCTGACCGGCGACCCGGTGTGGCGTGCTCTCGAGATCGTTCCCTGGCTGGGCGGCAATCTCAGCGCGGTGCGACAGCTCGCGGCCGCGACGGACGAAGCCGTCAGCGATGGGGTGCAGCCCCTCGCCGGTGTCGCCGGCACGGTTCGACCTCAGGACTTCAGCCCGGTTGACGGCGTCATCGATCTGAAACCCCTGGTTGCCGTGCAGCCGAAGCTCGCCTCGGCGAGCGCGGCGCTCGTCAGCGCCGACCGCGCCGTCCACCGCATCGACACCTCCGGTCTGCTGGGGCCGGTTCGCTCCGCGGCGACTCAGCTGACCTCGGCGCTCGACTCGGCCTCCAATGGGGCGACCGCGATCGACAACGCCGTTCGGTTGGCGCCGGCCGTGCTGGGCGCGGACGGTCCGCGCAACTACCTGCTGCTCTTCCAGAACCCCGCCGAGCTTCGGGCCACGGGCGGCATCCCCGGCGCCCTGGCGCTCATCCACACCGAGAACGGCAAGATCTCGCTCGTGCAGCAGGCCTCGAGCGCCGACTTCCCGCACTATGCGAGCCCGGTGCTGCCCCTCCCGGTCGAGACGCGCGGCCTGTACGGGGACAACGTCGGTGAGTACATCCAAGACGTTACGCTCACCCCGGACTTCCCCCGTTCCGCCGCCCTCGCCAGCGAGATGTGGAAACGGCAGTTCGGCCTGGAGCCCGACGGTGTGCTCTCCGTCGACCCGGTGACGCTCGGTTATCTGCTGAAGGCCACCGGACCAATCACCCTGCCCACCGGCGACGTGCTGACGTCCGGCAACGCCGTGCAGTTGCTGCTCAGCGAGGTCTACGCCCGGTACACCAATCCGGCCCAGCAGGACGAGTTCTTCGCCGGCGCCGCGGCCTCGGTGTTCACCGCCGTCTCCGGGGGAAAGGCCGATCCGGTCGCCCTGATCACCGCGCTGGCCCGGGCAGGCAGCGAGCACCGGGTGCTGATCTGGAGCGCGCACAAGGAGGATCAGTCCGTGCTCTCGGGAACCACGCTGGCGGGCGGCCTGCCCATAAGCACCGCGACCGAGCAGCGCTTCGGCGTGTATCTCAACGACGGCACCGGAGCGAAGATGGACACCTATCTTCACGTCACGGTTGGCGTCGCGCAGGTGACCTGCCGCAAGGACCGGCGGCCGGACTACGGGGTCGAGGTCACCCTGACGAACACGGCGCCCGCCGACGCGGCCACCTCGCTGGTGCCGTACGTCACCGGTGGCGGGAGCTTCGGGGTCACGCCAGGAAACATCAAGACGGTGCTGTCCGTGTACGGGGTGCGCGGAATGCAGAACCTCGGGGTCATGCGGGACGGAAAGGTGGTGACGGCGCATCCGTCCAGCAACGCGGGATATCCCGTCACGGCCCTGTCGGTGGAACTCGCTCCCGGAGAGTCCACCACCCTGCATTTCGGCTGGCTGGGTACCGCTCCGTATGGCGGGCGATCCGTGGTGCAGTCGACTCCAGCTGTTCACGCCGATGTTACAAACAGGGTGGACTTTTCCTGTGAATCGCGGCTATTCTGAGAATTACCCGTACCAGCCGATATATCGCACCTAGCGCCACTGTCGTCAGGATCCCCATATTTTGGAGAAGTCATGATCAAAAAAGCCTTTGCAGTCGCCGCGCTTGTCGCCGTTGCAATCTTCGCCGGTCCGGTCGCCGCCAATGCCGCGGGCTACGTCGCGGACGACCAGATAATCGTCTCCGACAGCACCCCGGCCCCGGGCAGCACCCAGACGGTCACCTTCACCGCCGGTTCCTTCCTCCCGGGCGAAGAGGTCTCCTTCTCCGTCACCGGAGAAGGCCCGATCACCCTCGCCGCCGTCAGGGCAGCCGTGGTCACGGCGTCGATCACCAAGACCGCCGCTGCGGACGGTTCGATCGTCCTGCGCATCACCCTCCCGACGGACGCCGTGGGCACCTACAACGTCACGGGCACCGGTCTCACCTCCGGCACCGTCGGCACGGCCGTGCTGACCGTCGCCGCCGCCGATGCGGGAAGCGGTCTGGCCTTCACGGGAGCCAACGTCTCTCCTCTCCTTATCTGGGGTGCGGGCGGCGTTCTGCTTCTCGGCATCGCGCTCCTCGTCGTCATGACGGTGGTTCGTCGCCAGCAGCGCAGCAACGCGTAGTTCTTAGCAGACGGAAGGCCCCGGGCTTCGGCTCGGGGCCTTCCCGCGTTTCGCGCCCGTTCGGCCTCCGTTACCGTTGATGACCCACGCCCTCGATAGGGTGGGCTTATGAAGGAGAAGCTGTGAAGATCTCGGTCATCGGTTGCGGCTACCTGGGCGCCGTGCACGCCTCGGCCATGGCGGAGTTGGGCCACGAGGTGGTCGGCATCGACACGGACGCACCGAAGGTAGCGATGCTTGCCTCCGGGCGGGCGCCCTTCTTCGAGCCGGGACTGCCGGAGACGCTGCGATCGGCGATCGACTCCGGGCGTCTGCGGTTCAGCACCGACATCGCGGATGCGGCGGGCAGCCGGGTGCACTTCATCGCGGTCGGCACCCCGCAGCAGCCGGGCAGCAACGCGGCCGACCTCCGCTACGTCGAGGCCGCCGTGCAGTCCCTGCTGCCGCAGCTGGCCGCGGGAGACCTCGTCGTCGGCAAGAGCACCGTGCCGGTCGGCACCGCCGCGCGCCTCGCCGAGCCCATCGAGGCATCCGGCGCCACTCTCGCCTGGAACCCGGAGTTCCTGCGCGA
Source organism: Lacisediminihabitans sp. (assembly GCF_036404185.1). Lineage (GTDB taxonomy): Bacteria > Actinomycetota > Actinomycetes > Actinomycetales > Microbacteriaceae > Lacisediminihabitans. The sequence goes on from NZ_DASWPB010000029.1 coordinate 7,992, forward strand.
AGGCTTCGCAGTGCAAGACACCGTCCGTCCCGATCGCCTCGTCTACGGAGTTCCGTCGGGCGAGGCGGGGGAACGGGCCGTGAACCTGCTCAACGAGGTCTACGCCTCGGCCGTCGTCGCCAGGACCCCGCTCGTGGTCACCGACTACGCGACGGCCGAACTGGTGAAGGTCGCCGCGAACGCCTTCCTCGCCACCAAGATCAGCTTTATCAACGCCATGGCCGAGATCGCCGAGGTCACCGGCGCGGATGTCACCCAGCTTGCCGACGCCATCGGCTTCGACTCCCGGATCGGGCGCAAGTTCCTCAACGCGGGCGTGGGCTTCGGCGGCGGATGCCTGCCCAAGGACATCCGCGCCTTCACCGCCCGCGCGGAGGAGTTGGGGCGGGGCGACTCGGTGACGTTCCTCAAGGAGGTCGACTCGATCAATCTTCGCCGTCGGCAGCGGGTCGTCGACCTCGCCGTCACCGCCCTGGGCGACCGGCTGCATGGCGCCAAGGTCGCGGTGCTCGGCCTGAGCTTCAAACCGCACTCCGACGACGTGCGGGACTCGCCGGCGCTCGACGTGGCGGTCCGGTTGCACGGCCTCGGTGCGGACGTCGTCGCGATCGACCCGGAGGCGGTCGAGAACGCGCGGGCCAGGCATCCGCAGCTCGGCTACTCCACCGACCTGGAACAGACCCTCCGCGATGCGGACGTCGTGGTGCTGGTCACCGAATGGCCGCAGTTCCGGGAGATCGACCCGGTCTGGGCGGCGACGCTCGCGCGCGGACGCACGATCATCGACGGACGCAACACCCTGGATGCGACCGGCTGGCGGGACGCCGGCTGGACGTACCTGGGCCTGGGGCGGCCGTAGCTAAACTGTCGGGGTGAGCCAAGCCAAACCGATCGACGTCGCCCTGATTGGCGGGGGCATCATGAGCGCCACCCTCGGCGCCTTCCTCAAGCAGCTGCAGCCCGACTGGTCCATCCAGATCTTCGAGCGCCTCGGTGGCACCGCCCTGGAGAGCTCCAACCCGTGGAACAACGCCGGCACCGGCCACTCCGCGCTCTGCGAGCTCAACTACACACCGGAGCGCGCCGACGGCACGATCGACATCGCCAGCGCCGTCAAGGTGAACGAGCAGTTCCAGGTCTCGCGCCAGTTCTGGTCCTACCTCGTGGATAAGAACCTGCTGCCCGATCCGCAGGCGTTCATCAATCCCGTCCCGCACATGAGCTTCGTCTGGGGCGAGAAGAACGTCGAGTACCTGCGGAAGCGGCACGAGGCGCTCGCCGGGCATCCGCTCTTCGCTGGCATGGAGTATTCGGAGGACCCGGCGGTCATCCGTTCCTGGGTGCCCGCGATGATCCCCGGCCGCACGAAGTCGCAGCCGATCGCGGCCACCCGCTTCGAAAAGGGCACCGACGTCGACTTCGGCGCGCTCACCCGCGACCTGCTCGGATACCTCACGAGCAACGGGGCGAAGCTCCACCTCGAGCAGAAGGTCACCGGGCTGCGCCGCCAGAAGGACGGCACCTGGCGCCTGCACGTGCGTCATGAGGTCGGCGGCACGCCGGTCACGGTGGATGCGCGTTTCGTCTTCGTCGGCGCCGGCGGTGGTGCGCTCACCCTGCTGCAGAAGTCGGGCATCGAGGAGGCTCGCGGCTTCGGCGGCTTTCCCGTCAGTGGGGAGTTCCTCCGCACCGACAACCCGGAGGTCGTGGCCCGCCACCATGCGAAGGTCTACGGCAAGGCCGCCGTCGGCTCGCCCCCGATGTCGGTGCCGCACCTCGACACCCGCATCGTCGACGGCCAGGCGAGCCTGATGTTCGGTCCGTACGCGGGCTTCAACACCAAGTTCCTCAAGACCGGTTCCTGGTTCGACCTGTTCGAGACCATCCGATTCCACAATCTGATCCCGATGCTCGCCGCCGGCCTGTCGAACCTCGACCTCGTGCGCTACCTCATCGGGCAGCTGATCGCGCGACCGTCGACGAAGTTCACGGCACTGCAGGAATTCATGCCCACCGCCGACCCGAAGGACTGGTACAAGATCACCGCCGGCCAACGGGTGCAGGTGATCAAGAAGGACGCCAAGAAGCGTGGGGTTCTGCAGTTCGGCACCGAGGTCATCACCTCGGCCGACGGCAGCATCGCGGGGCTCCTGGGTGCGTCGCCCGGGGCATCCACCGCCGTGCCGATCATGCTCGACGTGCTCGAGCGCTGCTTCCCCGACCGGATCGAGTCCTGGACGCCCCAGCTCAAGGCGATGGTCCCTACCTGGGGCAGGAAGCTCTCGGACGACCCGGCGCTGGCCGAGAAGACCGTGGCCGCGACGCAGAAGGCGCTCGCGATCGCGCGGTAGTTCGGCTCCTCCGCCGCTTACCCTCCGCCGGGCTCGTGCACAGATCTCCGGTTC
>NZ_DASWPB010000030.1:0-2907 GCF_036404185.1 Lacisediminihabitans sp.
CGTGCTCGCCGAGAACATCGGGGACAACCCGAACGCCGTCACCCGCTTCGTGCTGGTTGCCCGAACCGCGCCGATCCCGCCCGCGACCGGCGCGGACAAGACCAGCATCGTCGCCGAGCTCCCGGAGGACCGCGCGGGAGCGCTGCTCGAGATGCTCGAGCAGTTCGCCACCAGGGGCGTGAACCTGAGCCTGCTGGAGTCGCGTCCGATCGGCGACGCCCTCGGCCGCTATCGCTTCGTCATCGACCTGGACGGGCACATCCTGGACGAACGGGTCGCGGATGCCCTGCTCGGGCTCAAGAGGTTCAGCCCGAACGTCATCTTCCTCGGTTCGTATCCGAGGGCAGACAGGGTGCGGACGATCGTGACCGAGCGCTACGGCAACGAGACCTTCACGGATGCGCGCGCCTGGCTGCGCGGCCTCATCGCGGGCGACCCGAGGGGATGAGCAGACTGGCGGAGCGGGCGGGGGCTCAGGCCGGGATCTTGACGGCGAGGGCGCCCGGGTCCACCCAGGCGTGAACGGCCGCGGCCTCGCAGAACGGGTCGCCGTCGAGTTGGAAGTCCTGGGGCGCCTCCACGGTCAGTCGCAGGTCTTTGCCGGTGAAGTAGAGCACGTCTTTCACATCGGCGGTCAGATCGATGATCGACCGACCAATGGCGCTCTTGCGCAGCACACCGTTCTCCCAGGCCACCTTGTTCCACACCTTGAGCCAGCCGAAGGGTCCGCGGGGGCGGAGTGCGGCGATGTCGAGCAGGCCGTCGTCGGGCTTGGCATCCGGCATGAGCAGGATGCCGCCGGGCAGCGCCCCGCAGTTTCCGATGATGACCGTGTGCACGCTCGTCGACCGCTCCGGTGAGCCGTCGAGGCTGAAGCGCAGCCGGATCGGCTCGAGGGAGGGCAGCACCCGGACGCCGGCGTCGACGTAGGCGAGCCAGCCCACCGCCTTCTTGAGCTTCGGATTCGTGCGCGCGATCATCTTGGCATCGAGCCCGAGCCCGGCCATGACCAGGAAGACGTGCTCCTCGGTCGTCCCGTCGGCGCGCTCGATCTCCGCGATGCCGAGGTCGATCCGGCGCTCGCCGCCGGTGAAGGCCGCACCGATCGACTCGACCTGATGGGTGAGCGTGAGGTTGAGATTGCGGGCGAGCAGATTGCCGGTCCCCGACGGCACGAGGGCGATCGGGACGCCGGTTCCCCGCAGCGCCTCCGCGACGGCGCGCACCGTTCCGTCCCCTCCGACGGCGAGCACCACCTCCGCCCCCTGGGCGATGGCGGCACGGGTCTGGCCCTGGCCAGCATCCTCCTCTGTCGTGGCGAACCACAGCGTCTCGCCCCAGCCGGCCGCGTGCTGCGCATCCGCGACGCCCTTTTCCAGCCGGGCGAGATCCACCTTGATCGGGTTGTAGACGACCGCCGCGTGCCGTTCGGCGGATGCGGAGGTTGTTGGCACGTCACCAACGCTACGGCATAGCTCAATAGACTTAGGCTCGTGATCGACCCGCAGCTTCTCCGTGACAATCCCGATTCGATCAGGGCCTCGCAGCGAGCCAGGGGCGACTCCGTCGAACTGGTCGACACCGCGCTGACCGCGGACGTCGACCGTCGCAGCGCCATCGCCGAATCCGAGAGCCTCCGGGCGACGCAGAAGACGCTGGGCAAGCAGGTCGCTCAGGCGACCGGCGAGGAGAAGGCCCGACTGCTCGCCGAGGCGCAGCAGCTGGCGGCCAGGGTCAAGGAGCTCGCCCAGGTGGCCGCGGATGCCGAGGCCGAGTTCACCAGGGCTGTCGGCAGCATCGCCAACCCGATCATCGATGGTGTCCCCGCCGGCGGCGAGGAGGACTTCGTCACCCTGCGCGAGGTGGGGGAGAAGCCGCGGTTCGATTTCGAGGCCCGCGATCATCTCGAGCTCGGCGAACTGCTGCGGGCGATCGACATGACCCGTGGCGCCAAGGTGTCCGGCAGCCGGTTCTACTTCCTGCGCGGCATCGGCGCGCGGCTGGAGCTCGCCCTGATGAACCTCGCGCTCGACAAGGCGCTCACCGAGGGCTTCGAGCCGCTCATCACACCGACCCTGGTGCGGCCGGAGATCATGGCCGGCACCGGCTTCCTCGGCTCGCACGCCGATGAGATCTACTACCTCCCCGCCGACGACCTCTATCTCACCGGAACCAGCGAGGTCGCTCTCGCCGGGTTCCACTCCGACGAGATCCTCGACCTCACGGACGGCCCGCTGCGCTACGCCGGATGGTCGACCTGCTACCGGCGCGAGGCCGGTTCCGGCGGCAAGGACACCCGCGGCATCCTGCGAGTGCACCAGTTCAACAAGCTCGAGATGTTCAGCTACGTGCTGCCGGAGGACGCCGAGGCCGAGCACGACCGCCTGGTCTCGTTCCAGGAGTCGATGCTGCAGGCCTGCGAGCTCAGCTACCGCGTGATCGACGTCGCCGCGGGGGATCTCGGTTCGAGCGCGGCACGCAAGTTCGACATCGAGGCCTGGGTGCCCACCCAGGGCACCTATCGCGAGCTCACCAGCACGAGCAACTGCACCACCTATCAGGCGCGCAGGCTGGACATCCGCTACCGCACCGAGTCGGGCAAGACCGCTCCGGTCGCGACCCTCAACGGCACCCTCGCGACGACCCGCTGGCTCGTCGCCATCCTCGAGACCCACCAGCAGGCCGACGGATCCGTTGTCGTGCCGGCCGCGCTGCGTCCGTACCTGGGTGGCCTCGAGGTCATGGAACCCGTTCGATGACCGATCGCTGGCTCATCGCGCTGGACATCGACGGAACGCTCATCGGAGAGGACGGCTCCGTCTCCGACGAGGTCATCAACCAGGTGCAGCGGGTCGAGGGACTCGGCCACGAGGTGATGCTCGCCACCGGCCGGTCGGTGTCGATGAC
>NZ_DASWPB010000031.1:0-5883 GCF_036404185.1 Lacisediminihabitans sp.
GCCGACATCGGCTCCGTGCCGCTGCAGTGCACACTCGCGGCCTGCTTCGGTCAGACGACGCAGGGGAAGTGGCTCGCGGCGAACGCCTGGCGCTTCGGCTTCCTGCTTCGCTATCCGGCGGACAAGGTAGCCGTCACCGGCTACGAGTACGAGCCGTGGCACTTCCGCTACATCGGCGTGCAGCTGTCGACGGAGATGCACAACACCGGGGTCACGACGCTCGAGGAGTTCTTCGGGTTGCCGCCCGCCCCCGACTACGCCCACTGAGGGGACGCCGTCGCGAGGCGGCGGAATGGCTCTGCCGTCTCAGGTCAACGACGTGCCGGCAGCAGCCGATCGATCAACGCGTTCTGCGGCCGGTGATGACCCGCAGGAGCCAGACGATGACTGCGATGACGAGGAGCACGATCCCGACCCAGAGGAGCCAGTGGATGGACGCGACGAATCCACCGGTGAAGAGCAGGACAATGGCGACGATGGCAATGATGGCAAGCAGGATATTCATTTGTAGGACTTGTCCTTAAGTAGGGCGGTCGAACGACGCGGACGACCACGGTGGTTACACTAGCCCCTCACGGCCGTCTCCGACAGGCGGCGACCTGCCGGTCAGGAGAAGTTGGCCGGGTCGCGGAGCACGGGGCCGAAGGCGAGCTCCGCGGGTCCGACGAGCATGAGGCGGGACCTCAGGCTCGCCCGCTCCAGTCGCACCGCGCGCCCTGCGCCGCCGAGCGGACGGATCCGCACCGCCTCTGTCAGCCTCTCCCGGCTCACCGAGAGCAGTGCGCCGAGGTAACCGGCGAGCACCACGATCTCCGGGTTGAACAGGTTGACGAAGTCGGTGAGCGCCTCGGACAGCAACTCGACCTGGCGGGACACCTCGGCCAGGACGGCGGGATCGCGGGCGACGCCGAGCTCGACGTCGAGCTCGTCCTCGTCGATGCGCGTGCGCCCGAGCAACGGCAGCAGCCGCGACTGGCTCACCTCGATCTCGAGACAGCCGGTCCGGCCGCAGTAGCACCTGCGCCCGCTGCTGTTGACGAGGGTATGGCCCAGCTCCCCGGCATAGCCCTCCGTCCCGTGAAGCAGCGCTCCGTCGATGACGATCCCGCCGCCCACCCCCGCGGAGGTGCCGTTGACGTAGACGAGGTTGCGGGCGCCCCGTGCGGCTCCGAAGACGACCTCGCCCATGGCACCGATGCTCGACTCGTTTCCGGTGATCACCGGATAGCCGAGCGCCTGCCGCAGCGTCTCGGTGAATGGCTCGTTCCTCCAGTTGAGGTGCGGGGCCAGGAGCACCCGCCCGTCGCCGGCCCTGACCAGCCCGGGCACGGCGACGCCGACGCCGACCACCCGGTAGTGCCGCTCGATGTCCGCGCGCATCCCGTCCACCAGGGAGCTGACGGCTTTCACCATCTTCTTGGCGGGCAGGGGCGAGGCGGAGTCGAAGCGGATCCTCGACAGCACCTCCCCGCCGAGCCCGACCAGCCCGACGGTCACGCCCTCGATGTCGGGATAGACCGCGATCGCCGCGACCGTCGGATCGACCTCGATGGAGGAGCTCGGTCGGCCCGCTCGTCCGGTGGCTGCCCTGGTGCCGCTATCGCGGACCAGGCCGAGCTCCATGAGCTCGGCCACCAGCACGGTCACCGTCGAGCGGTTGAGCCCGGTCTCGTTGACCAGGTCGGCCCGGGAACGCGGTCCGCCGTGATGGAGCGAGGTGAGAACGGCGGAGAGGTTCCTCCGTCGGATGAAGTCGTTGCTCGAGTGTGCCTCGACCGCCGCGGGATTCACGGGCGTCGCCAGATCGGTCACGGTTGGACCAACACACTCTCGCTCTCATCGCTCACGTCACATCACGGCCCCCGCTTCAGCGATTCTATCGACCGCCCCTGCGCTTGTTGAAGATGTCGAAGGCCACGGCAAGCAGCAGCACGAGGCCCTTGATCGCCATCTGCCACGCGGCATCCACCGACAGGATCGACAGGCCCATGTTCAGCACTCCCATGACCAGTCCACCGATGACGGCACCGACGACGGTGCCGATCCCGCCCTGCACCGCGGCGCCGCCGATGAACACCGCGGCGATCGCATCCAGTTCGTAGTTCTGCCCCGCCGAGGCGACGGCACTTCCGGCCCTGGCGGTGCTGACGACGCCGGCAAGCCCGGCGAGCGCTCCCATGTTCACGAAGATGAAGAAGTTGACCCTCCGCGTCTTGACCCCGCTCATGACCGCCGCGAAGAGGTTCCCGCCCATCGCGTAGATGTGCCGGCCGAAGACCGTCTTGTCGAGGACGAAGGTGTACAGCAGCACGAGCGCGGCGAGGACGATGAGGATGATCGGCGTGCCGCTGTATCCGGCCAGGATCCAGGCGACGGCGATGATGGCCGCCGCCGCGACGACGTTCTTGATCCAGAACGAGCCGATGACCTCGCGCGGGAGGTCGAGCCTGCGCAGGGTCGCCCTGGTGCGCAGCTGCTGCCAGACGAGGGCGGCGGCGGCCACGACCCCGAGCAGGATCGTGAACAGGTCGCGCCCGCCGATCAGCCCGAACACGGTCGGAATCCAGCCGGCGCCGATGGCGGTGAATCCGTCCGGCAGGCCGCTGATCGTCCCGCCGGTGAGCAGGACGAGGGTGAGCCCGCGGAAGATCAGCATGCCGGCCAGGGTGACGATGAACGCGGGGATGCCGACATAGGCCACCCAGAATCCCTGCCAGGCGCCGACGGCCGCGCCGACGACGATGGAGAGGATGACCGCCGCCCACCAGGGAAGTCCCCAGTTGTTGATGGAGATGGCGCCGACCGCACCGACCATCGCGACGACCGAGCCCACCGAGAGGTCGATATGCCCGGCGATGATGACCATCACCATCCCGACGGCGAGGATCAGCACGTAGGCGTTCTGCTGGATGAGGTTGTTGACGTTCCCCGGCAGCAGCAGTCGGCCGCCGGTCAGGGCCTCGAACAGCAGGATGATGACGACCAGGGCGGCGAGGATCCCGTACTGCCGGAAGTTCACCGACAGTCTGGGGGTCTTGCGCCCTGCCGAGGGCGCCACGGGCGTTGTGGTGGTCATGGTTCTAGTTCCTTCCGGCGGTCATGTAGTGCATGAGGTTTTCCTGGGTGGCGTCTGCGCGGGCGACTTCGCCGCTGATGCGCCCCTCTGAGATGGTGTAGATCCGATCGGCAAGCCCAATGACTTCCGGCAGCTCCGACGAGATGACGATGACCGCCTTGCCCTGCGCGGCGAGCTCGTTGATGATGCCGTAGATCTCGTACTTGGCCCCCACGTCGATGCCGCGGGTGGGCTCGTCGAGGATGAGGATGTCGGGCCCCGAGAAGATCCACTTCCCGAGCACAACCTTCTGCTGGTTGCCGCCGGACAGCTTGCCGGTGATGACGGAGACCGACGGCGCCTTGATGTTCATCTTGTAGCGGTAGGAGTCGGCGACCTTGTATTCGCGGAACCGGTCGATGACACCGAACTTGGCGAGGCGGCCGAGCGCCGCGGCCGAGATGTTGACGGTGATGTCGCCGATGAGGTTCAGCCCGTACCGCTTCCTGTCCTCCGTCGCGTAGGCCAGGCCATGTCCGATCGCCTCGTCGACGGTGCGCAGCTGGATCTCCTCGCCGTTCTTGAAGGCCTTGCCCGACACGTTCGAACCGTAGGTGCGACCGAAGATGCTCATCGCGAGCTCCGTCCTGCCCGCCCCCATGAGCCCCGCGAACCCGACGATCTCGCCGGCGTTGACGTGGAACGACGCGTCGTCGACCACGACCCGGGTCGTATCGACGGGATGGTGCACCGTCCAGTGCTCCACCCGGAAGATCTCTGGCCCGATGGCCGGTTCCCTCGGCGGGAACATGCTGTTGAGGTCGCGGCCGACCATTGCCCGGATGATCCGGGCCTCCGTGGCGTCGCCGCTGCGGGCATCCAGGGTCTCGATCGTCTTGCCGTCGCGGATGATCGTCACGGTGTCGGCGATGCGGCGCACCTCCCGGAGCTTGTGGGAGATGATGATGCAGGTGATGCCCTGGCCGCGCAGCTGATCGATCAGGTCGAGCAGGTGGTCGGAGTCCTCGTCGTTCAGGGCCGCGGTCGGCTCGTCGAGGATGAGCAGCTTGACCCGCTTGGACAGCGCCTTGGCGATCTCGACCAGCTGCTGCTTGCCGACTCCGAGCTCGAAGACCTTCGTCGCCGGGCTCTCGTCGAGGCCGACCCGCGCGAGGAGGAGCTGCGCCTCGCGGTTGGTCCCATGCCAGTCGATGACCCCCCTCGACTGCACCTCGTTGCCGAGGAAGATGTTCTCCGCGATGGAGAGGTAGGGGCTGAGGGCGAGCTCCTGGTGGATGATCACGATGCCCTCGGCCTCGCTGTCGTTGATGCTCTTGAAGTCGACGGGGCGACCCTCGAACTCGATCTCCCCCTCGTAGCTTCCCGTCGGGTAGACGCCGCTGAGGACCTTCATCAGGGTGGACTTCCCCGCCCCGTTCTCGCCGCAGATGGCGTGCACCTCGCCCGGGGCCACGTCGACGGAGACGTCGTCCAGGGCGCGCACGCCGCTGAAGTCCTTGGAAATGTTCACCATCCGAAGAATGGGTTCACTCATGGTGCAGATCCTTAAATCGTGTTGTGGTGCGGAAGGTGGCGCCGACACGGGCGGTCGGCGCCACCGGATGGCTGGGGTCTACAGCCCGACGTCGGACGCCTTGAGGAATCCGGAGTCGATGAGCTTCGTCTTCACGTCGGCCTTCGTGACGACCTCCGGGGTGAGGAGATAGGACGGGACGACCTTCTTGCCGTTGTCGTAGGTCTTCGTGTCGTTGACCTCGACCTTGGTGCCGGCGTCGATCGACTTGATCATCTGGAAGGTGCGCTCGCCGAGGGCCCGCGTGTCCTTCCACACGGTCATCGACTGCTCTCCGGCGAGGATCGCCTTGACGTTGGCCTTGTCGGCGTCCTGCCCGCTGATGATCGGGTAGTCGCTGCCCGGCTTGTACCCGGCCGACTTGAGCGATGCCTCGATGCCGATCGCGAGGCTGTCGTTCGGTGAGAGGACGACGTTGACCTTCTTGCCTCCCGCATAGAACGACGACAGGCGGTTGTCCATCTCGGACTGTGCCTTGTCGGATGCCCAGCCCTGGATTCCGATGCTCGCCCAGTCGTCATCCGACTTCGGCGCCTTGCCGCTCGGGACCACGAGCTGCCCGCTCTTCACGTAGGGCGACAACACGTCCCACGCGCCGGCGAAGAAGAACTTCGCGTTGTTGTCGTCCGGGCTGCCCGCGAACGGCTCGAGGTTGAACGGGCCCTTGCCGTCCTTCAGCCCGAGCGAGGTCTCGATGTACTGGCCCTGCAGAGTGCCGACCTTGTAGTTGTCGAAGGTCGCGTAGTAGTCGACATCCGGTGTGCCGTTGATGAGCCGGTCGTAGGCAATGACGGTGGCCTTCTGCTTCTTGGCCTGCGCGAGCACCGGCCCGAGCGATGAGCCGTCGATCGCGGCAACGACGAGGATCGTCGCGCCTCCCGCGATCTGGTTCTGGATCTGGCTGATCTGCTGGTCGGTCTTGTTATCCGCGTACTGGAGGTCGACGCTGCATCCGGCCTTCTTCAGCTTGGCCTGGAGGCCCTCGCCGTCGTTGATCCAGCGCTCGAGGCTGCGGGTCGGCATCGAAATGCCGACGCTGCAGTCGGCCTTCGACCCGCCGGACGGGGTACCGCTGGAACAGGCGGAGATGCCGAGTACGAAGACGCCCGCCGCCGCGATGGCGACAACTGTTTTTAGGGACATGAGTGAATGCTTTCCTCTCTGAATGCTGCACAAATGGAGCAGATCCGCGATCTCTCGCGGTTCAGGAGGCACTGGCCGGGTCCTCGTCGAT
>NZ_DASWPB010000032.1:0-3467 GCF_036404185.1 Lacisediminihabitans sp.
GCCGCGGAGCTGTTCGCGGCCAAGGGCTTCGGGGAGGTGTCGACGCAGGAGGTCTCGGAGCGGGCGGACGTCGCGTCGGGCACCCTGTTCCGCTACGCATCCTCGAAGGCCGAACTGCTCCTGATGGTGTTCAACGAGGAGTTCCGTCGGGCGCTGGAGCTGGGGAGGGAGCGCGCGGCCGAGGAGCCGGATGCGGCAGGCGCGGTCGTGCAGATGGTGCTTCCCGTGGTCGAGGCCGTCGCCGCCGACCCGGAGAACAGCGTCGTGTACCAGCGCGAGCTGCTGTTCGGCGCCGCGGGCGAACACTACCGGAACCAGGGACTGCTGCTTGTGGCCGAGCTGGAGGAGCGGATCGCATCGCGCCTCATGACCGAGGCCGAGGAGCACGGCCTGGTGCCGGATTCCGATCGGGCGCGACTGGCCGGCTCGACGGTCTTCGCGGTCACGCTCATGGCGGTCTCGCGATCATCGACGGGGGCCCACGCCGGGCGCGACGTGGTCGCGGATCTGTCGACACAGGTGGCGCAGGCGGTCGCGGGATACCTCGCGGCCCTGTCGCCCCATGAATTTTCATCAAAGGAATAGGGAGTACGGAAGAATGCGGTACACCAGCGGTAACTATGAAGCCTTCGCTAGGCCACGCAAGCCGGCGGACGTCGATCGGAAGACGGCGTGGTTCGTCGGGGCCGGCCTCGCCTCGCTCTCCGGAGCGGCGTTCCTGATCCGCGACGGGCAGATGGATGGCTCGAAGATCACGATCCTCGAGCGCCTGAGGCTGCCGGGCGGCGCGCTCGACGGTATCAAGGAGCCCAAGAAGGGGTTCGTCATCCGCGGCGGTCGTGAGATGGAGGATCATTTCGAGGCCCTGTGGGACCTGTTCCGTTCCATCCCCTCGGACGAGATCGAGGGGGCCAGCGTGCTCGACGAGTTCTACTGGCTGAACAAGGACGACCCGAACTCCTCCTTGCAGCGTGCCACCGAGAAGCAGGGACAGGATGCGCACACGGACGGTCTGTTCGCGCTCTCGGAGAAGGCGCAGAAGGAGATCGTCAAGGTCTTCCTCGCTCCGAGGGAGGAGATGGAGAACAAGCGCATCGACGAGGTGTTCAGCACGGAGTTCCTGAAGAGCAACTTCTGGCTGTACTGGCGCACCATGTTCGCCTTCGAGGAGTGGCACTCCGCCCTGGAGATGAAGCTCTACCTGCACCGGTTCATCCATCACATCGGCGGGCTGCCGGACTTCTCGGCGCTGAAGTTCACGAAGTACAACCAGTACGAGTCGCTCGTGCTCCCGCTGTACAAGTGGCTGCTCGGCCAGGGTGTGGTGTTCCGGTTCTCCACCGAGGTGACCGACGTCGACTTCGACATCAGGGACGGTCGCAAGCAGGCCACCCGCATCCACTGGCTGGAGGGCGCGGAGGCGGGCGGGACGGACCTCACCGAGGACGACCTGCTCTTCATGACCATCGGGTCGCTGACCGAGAACTCCGACAACGGCGACCACCACACCCCCGCGAAGCTCGACGAGGGCCCCGCGCCGGCCTGGGACCTGTGGCGCCGGATCGCCGCGAACGACCCCTCGTTCGGGCGTCCGGACGTGTTCGGTGCGCACATCCCGGAGACGAAGTGGGAGTCGGCCACCGTCACCACCCTGGACAAACGGATCCCCGCCTACATCGAGAAGATCGCGAAGCGCGATCCGTTCAGCGGCAAGGTCGTCACCGGCGGTGTCGTCTCAGTCAAGGACTCCAGCTGGCTGATGTCCTGGACGGTCAACCGGCAGCCGCACTTCAAGCTGCAGCCCGCCGACCAGATCGTCGTCTGGGTGTACTCGCTGTTCGTGGACGTGCCCGGCGACTACGTGAAGAAGCCGATGGCCGAGTGCACGGGGGAGGAGATCACCCAGGAGTGGCTCTACCACATGGGGGTTCCCGTCGAGGAGATCCCCGAGCTGGCCGCGACCGGCGCGAAGACCGTGCCCGTGATGATGCCCTACGTCACCGCGTTCTTCATGCCGCGGCAGGCGGGCGACCGCCCCGACGTGGTTCCGGATGGCTCGGTCAACTTCGCCTTCATCGGCCAGTTCGCGGAGTCGAAGGAGCGCGACTGCATCTTCACCACGGAGTACTCGGTGCGCACCCCGATGGAGGCCGTCTACACGCTGCTCGACATCGAGCGGGGCGTTCCGGAGGTCTTCAACTCCACCTACGACGTCCGCAAGCTCCTGGCGGCCACGAGCCGTCTGCGTGACGGTGCTGAGCTCGAGCTGCCCGGGCCGGCGCTGTTCCGCAAGTGGCTGCTCGGAAAGGTGGACGACACCGAGATCGGCGAGCTGCTCAAGGAGAACCACCTTATCTAGCGCGACGCCGTTCCCGCGGTGAGGGGATCTGGGACATCGTGATCCGTGGTCGGCAGCGCGCCACGGATCCGAGTCCCACCGAAAATCGACGGCATCGCGGCGAGGATGGCGGTGCCGGCCCAGATCCACAACGTTGAGGTGAGGCCGATGCTGTCGCCCAGCACGCCGCCGATGATGCTCCCTATGGGTACCACTCCCATGCCAGCGAACCCCATGAAGCTCATCTGTCGTCCGAGCAGGTTCTTGGGGGTGAGCTTCGCGGCGAGGGTATACGAATTCACGTTGTAGATCACCACGGCAACGGAATACAGCGCCGCTTGCGCCGCGATGAGGAGGACGACCGCACCTCCGAGGCCCGCCATCAGAGGCAGGGCGGCGACGATCGGAATGAGCACCAGGCTGGACAAACGGAAGACGCCGACCTCGCCGAGTGCCGATACCGCTTGAGGCGCGACGAGGGTGCCGAGAAGACTCCCGATGCCGGCGCCGGTCAGCACCATCCCGATCTCCCCGGGAGACAGATGGATGGTGTGAACGTAGTACAGCGTCTGGACGGAGGAACCAAGCGCTAGGCCGAAGTTCATCAATGCGGTGCTCAACACGATCGTGCGGACGGGCACATTGCGCAGACTGAACCTCAGCCCGGTCCGCATTGCGGGCCCAAACGGCTCGCGACCTTCCGCATCCGGTTCTGCGGCGAGCCTGATGCGACCAGAGAATGCTGCCGACAGGATCCGGGCAATCGCTGCAGGGATGATGACCACCGGTGCGGTAAAGGCTCGAATCAATTGACCGACGATCAGGGGCGCGGCGATATCGATGACGGTGGTGACCGACTCTTGGCGTGCGAAGGCCCGCGACAACATCGCCTCGGGCACGGCATGGGGGAGGGCGCTTCGGTTCGCGATGCTGAAGAACATCCCGGCAACGCCGACCAAGAAGGTCACAAGCACCAACTGAGCGATATCTACGGCGCCATACCAGGACGAGAGCCGGGACGTGGTGACCATGAGGCGACCATCGCACACAGGCCATCAAGCCAAGGTTAACTTTTACCCCGCCGTCCGCGGATAGATGATGATCGAGAGATAGCGCATCGGATGCGTCA
>NZ_DASWPB010000033.1:0-1844 GCF_036404185.1 Lacisediminihabitans sp.
GGACCGACGGCAGCGAGCCGTCGTGGACCGAGGGCGGCAGCTATCACGTGGTGCGGGTCATCCGAATGCTCGTCGAGTTCTGGGACCGTGTCTCCATCCGCGAGCAGGAGAACATGATCGGCAGGGAACGCGACAACGGCGCCCCGCAGAGCGGCAGCAGGGAATCGGATGTGCCCGACTTCGCCGACGATCCGACCGGGGAGGCGATCTCGCTGGGTGCGCACATCCGGCTCGCCAATCCCCGCACCCCCGAGACGGCGTCCTCGAGGATGCTCCGCCGCGGCTACAACTACAACTCCGGCCTCGACGCGAACGGCAATCTCGACATGGGGCTGGTCTTCACGACCTTCAACCAGGACCTCGAGCGCCAGTTCGTCACCGTGCAGAAGCGGCTCGCCGACGAGGCGCTCGTCGACTACATCTCGCCCTTCGGTGGCGGCTACTTCTTCGCCCTCCCCGGCGTCCGAACCACCGGAGACTGGCTCGGCAGCCGGCTGCTCGCCTGACCTCCGCATTTTTCCTCGATCCGACGGAACTCAACAGAAAGAGAGCACGCAATGCCTCGCATCACCCGCAGCCGCGTTGGGTGGACGGCCTCGGCCGCCCTCGCCATCGCGGGAATCGCCTGTTTGGGGGTGACGGTCCCCGGGGCCCTCGCCGCCGCCCCGGTGGACAATTCCGCCAACACCACCACACCCATCAAGCACGTCGTCGTCATCTTCGACGAGAACGAGTCCTTCGACCACTACTTCGGCACCTATCCGACCGCGACGAACGCCGACGGCACCCCGTTCACCGCGGCCGCCGGCACTCCGGTGCCCACCAACTACACGAGCAATCCGACGCTGCTCACCGCCAACCCGAACGCGTTCCAGCCGCAGCGGCTGACCCATGCCCAGGCGCTGACCTGCAGCCAGAACCACAACTACACGCCGGAGCAGGCCGCCGAGAACGGCGGCGCGATGGACAGGTTCGTCGAGAACACCCAGTCGGCGAGCGGATGCGCGACGGGACCGCTGTTCTTCACTCCCGGCATCGTCATGGACTACTACGACGGGAACACCGTCACCGGCGAGTGGAACTACGCCCAGAACTTCGCGTTGAGCGACAACAGCTGGGATGCGACCTTCGGGCCGTCGACGCCTGGCGCGCTCAACCTCATCTCCGGCCAGACCCACGGCGGACTTCCCGTCGACTCGAAGACCGGCGCCCCGATGCTGGGCACCACGACGGTTGCATCCCCGGCGGGGAACGGCGTCGGAACGGTGACCGGCGACCCCGATCCGTACTACGACGACTGCGCGGACACCAACCACACGGCGAACTCCGCGCTCGTGCAGATGCAGGGCAAGAACGTCGGTGACCTGCTCAACGACAGGGGTGTGACCTGGGGCTGGTTCCAGGGCGGGTTCACCCCGACCGTGACGGCGGCCGCCAGCTCGACCGGCTACGCGGTGTGCGGGGCCACCATGAGCAACGTCGGCGGTGTCTCCCCGGTCTCCTACTCCCCCCACCACTCGCCGTTCGAGTACTACGAGTCGACCTCGAATCCGCATCACCTTCCCCCGACCTCCGTCGCGGCGATCGGTCACACCGACCAGGCGAACCACAACTACGACATGACGGACTTCGACGCGGCCCTCGCGGCGAACAACCTCCCGGCGGTCTCGTACCTCAAGCCGGCACAGGCCCAGGATGCCCACCCGGGCAACTCCGACCCGATCGACGAGCAGAACTTCCTCGTCAAGGAGATCAACGCCATCCAGCAGTCACCGGAATGGTCGAGCACGGCCATCGTGATCAGCTATGACGACTCCGACGGCTGGTACGACCAGGTCGCCCCG
>NZ_DASWPB010000034.1:0-21596 GCF_036404185.1 Lacisediminihabitans sp.
GCCCTGCTGGGCATCGGCTTCCGGGTGTTCTGGATCGGCGCGCCGCGCTGGCTCTACGTCCCGCTCTATCTGCTCCTGGGTTACGCCTCACTGGTCTTCATCGTGGACTTCTTCCGGGCCAATCCGGTCATGATGACGCTCATCCTGGTCGGCGGCCTGTTCTACACCGTCGGGGCCGTCATCTACGGCTTCAAACGCCCGAACCCGGTCCCCGGGGTGTTCGGATTCCACGAGATCTTCCACGCGCTGACGCTCCTGGCCTTCCTCTGCCACTGGACGGGCATCTTCCTCATCGCGATCAACCCGCCGCTGACCGGCTAGCGGCGGCGCGGTCCCGGAGGAGACGGACCGCGCCCGCCGGTCACGCTAGAAGGTCGGGAACACGTCGATGGTGTCGCCGCCCGTTCCGGTGTAGTTGGCTCCCGTCGACCAGATCGCGTCGTTGATCAGCGGTTTGAACTGGAAGGTTGCGCCGTCCGGAATCCGCTCCAGCTCGAACTCCCAGACGTCGCTCGCGACGTTCCTCGCGCCGCGGCCGGCGGTCCAGGTGAACGGGTAGGTATCACCGCGGATCGCAATCGAGTTGCCGAGCCCGACGTCGTAGTGGACGCGGATCCTGGTCGTGTTGCGGGCATCCGGCGTGTACGGCGACACGGGCGTCCCCGGCGCATAGACCTTGGACTCGTGCTCGCCGAGCGAGACGGAGATCTGCTTGCCGGTCGGCCCTCCGGAAACCACGGTGACGGTGTCCCCCGTGTTCATGAGGTTGGTCAGCACCGTCCCCACCGGAAGCGAGCTCTCCGCCCGGAGCGGCACGGTGCGGGTCTGCGTGGTCCAGGAGTTGCTGGAGAGGGTGATCGCCTCGGCCCCGGTGCTGTCGACCCGACGGGAGAATCCGTACACGGAGCTGTCGGACCACATCTCCCGCTGAGTGCCCACCCGCAGCGCCGGATTCGCCGCCTTGATCGTCGTGAGCCGTTGGATGTGCCGATAGATCGGCGCGGATTCGTCGAAGCTCGTCATGTCCTTCCGGTTGTCCTTGTTGGCGATCGGCACTTCGCTCGCATTGCCATTGCCGTCGTCCGCCTGCTCCGTGCCGTAGTAGATCACCGGCACGCCCCTGCTGGTGAGCAGGAAAGTGAGCGCCGAACGCAGCCGCTGATAGTTGTCATCCGCCCACGTGAGGAACCGGGCCCTGTCGTGGTTGTCGAGGAACGTCTCCAGACGATTGGGATCTGCGTACTTGCCGTCCTGGTCGAACAGGTTGCCCAGGGCGTTCATGTCCGTGTCGGCGGCGAACGCGTCTCTCACCGTGAAGAAGTAGGGGAAGTCGAGCACACCCCACTCGTAGTTCTGGTAGTCGGACACATAGTCGACATCCCCGACGAACACCTCGCCGAAGGTGGGGACTCCCATGGCATCCTCGAAGTCGGCCAGCCACTCCTTCGGTATGGAGCGCGCAGCATCGACACGGATCCCGTCGAATCCCAGGCCCACCCAGTCCCGATACGTGTCGATGAGATGATTCGACACCGTGCTGTTCGACTGGTCCAGATCGTCGAGGCCGCCGAGATCACAGCTCTCGATCTGCGCCTGCGTCTCGGACCCGTCGAAGAGGCAATCGCCGTTGTGGTGGAAATACGACGCGTTGCCCAGCGGAGCGGCGGGCTTATAACCGCTCGGTGAATAGGTCGTCGACGTGCCCGCGAGATAGTCCGCCGTGTGGTTGGGCACGACGTCGAGGATCATCTTCAAACCCAGGCCGTGCGCGGTGTCGAGCAGTTCCTGAAGCTCCGCGGCATCCCCGAAGTGATCGTTCGGGGTCGCATAGTCCCTGGTGAAGTAGCCGTGATAGCTCGCCTCATTCCCATCCCTGGACAGCGGCTGCTGCTCGGAGACGGGAGAGATCCAGATCGCGGTCACCCCGAGATCGGCGATGTAGTCGAGCCTCTCGGTGAGACCGGCCCAGTCGCCGCCGTGATAGAAGCCGAGATCCGCCGGGTTGTACTCGCCCTGTCCGTCGTCGTTGTTCGTCGGATCGCCGTCCTCGAACCGGTCGACGAGCACCTGGTAGATCACGTCTCCCTCCGCAAGCGGGCCGGGAGAAGGAACGCTCGTCGTCGCCGCCCCGGCCGCCCCGCTTATCGGGGCGACGAGCGCGCCCGTCAGGGCCGTCACGGCGATGGTGCCGAGCAATCGGGCACATCGACGCCGGTTCCGGGGGAAGTGTGGTGATGGCATTGTCATGACCTCCTTGTCATCCATTCGCGGCAGTCGGCCTGCCGTTTCGAATCGATTAATACCGAGAGATCATCACGATGACAAGGGACTGGAAGCCCCAGCGTCTTATGCGAGATCGAGTCGCTTTTGCCACCCGTCGCTCGTCAACGAGGAGCTCCGGTGGAGTCCCTGAGCAGGAAAGCGGTGTGCAGTTCCTGTCGATGGACTCGCGGCGGTTCGGCCGCCGAGATCGACTCGACGAGGTATTCCGCGGCGAGACGGCCCTTCGTCTCGATGGGCTGGTGCACGGTGGTCAGGCCGGGCTGGGACAGTCGAGCCTCCGCGAGGTCGTCGAAGCCCGTCACGGAGACCTCGCCGGGCACCGACACGCCCAGCTCATGAGCCGCGTCGAGGACGCCGAGGGCGATGACGTCGCTGAAGCAGACGATCGCCGTCGGGCGGTCCTCTGCCGCCCACAGTTCCCGGAAGGCCCGTTCTCCGCCCGGACGGGTGCAGGCCACCTCGAGGACGTCGATCCCCTCGCTCTCGGGCGACAGCCCGGCCGTCCCGAGCGCGGCGAGCGCACCGGTCATCCGTCGCAGCACCGGCCCCCGCCAGTTCGCATGGCCACCGGCCACTCCCGTCTCGAAGGCCAGGAAGGCGAACCGGCGGTGACCGAGCGACAGCAGGTGCTCGACGAGCGTCCGCATCCCCTGTCCATCCTCGATCTCCACGGAGGAGACCTGATCGTGATGCTCGCTGTCGACGAGCACAAACGGGATGCCCCGTTGTCGCAGGGCGCTCACCTCGCCGCGATCGTATTCGAGCCCGCTCACGATGAAACCGTCCACCGCCGCGTAGGGGATGGTCTTCACCATCGAGCCGCGCAGCGGAGGGGCCAGCAGGAGGGTGAACCCCTCACGATTGCAGGTCTGCCCGATGCCCTGCAGGAACTGCGTGTAGTAGGGGTTCGCCAGCACGAGGTCCAGCTGCTGGGGCAGGAGGAGCCCCAGGCTGTTGGTGCGACGGGTCCGCAGCATCCTCGCCGCCGGATCCTGCGAGTAGCCGAGCTGCGCGGCGACCTCGAGGATGTGCCTGAGCGTCGGCTCGGACAGCTTCGAGGTGTCGTTGAAGGCGAAGGAGACCGCGGTCTTGGAGACGTTCGCCCGCTCGGCCACGTCCTGCATGGTCACGCGTCGTGCTCTCACGGCCGGGACCCGCCGACCAGCACGAGGGCGGAGCCGGGCGCGATCGAGTAGCCGGCACGCGCGTCACCGCCCGTCGAGGGCGACGAATCGAGCGCGACGGACCAGGAACGGGGATCGACGTCGGCCCCGAAAAGACGTCCGTCGAGGACGCGGTCCGGCAGGACGACGGATGCCGCGCCGCGGTTGACGGCGACGAGCGCGACTCCCGACTCCCCCGCATCCCGCAGCACGAGGGCGACCTCGTCGCCGAGCGCCGCAACGGACTGGCTGCCCCGTCGCAGGGCGACGATCCGGTGCCTGAGCGAGGTCAGGTCGGTGACCCACTCGAGGAGCTCCGTGTTCCACACGGACCGGTCCCAGGGCATGCATCCGCGGCAGCCGGGATCGTTCTCGCCCGTCATGCCAACCTCGTCTCCGTAGTAGAGCATCGGACTTCCCTGTGCCGCGAACAGCAGGGCGTACGCGAGTTTGCTCTGGGCGACATCGTCGCGGTGGCGGGTGAGG
This sequence comes from Lacisediminihabitans sp., assembly GCF_036404185.1. Lineage (GTDB taxonomy): Bacteria > Actinomycetota > Actinomycetes > Actinomycetales > Microbacteriaceae > Lacisediminihabitans. The sequence continues at coordinate 3,933 of NZ_DASWPB010000034.1, forward strand.
ACGCGTTCGGTGTCGTGACTGCCGAGCAGGTTGAGCATGGCGGGACGCGCCCGTTCCGGGATGCGGTCGCGCAGCCGGGTCATGCCCGCCGCGAAGGCCTTGGCACCCCCCGCCGCGTCCGCCGTGAAGCCGAGCACCAGATCTCTCAGCGTGTAGTTCATGGTCCCGTCGGCCAGGTCGCCCTGCAGCCACTGCTCCGGTTCCCGCCACTCCTCCGCGACGATGTAGAGCTCCGGATCGATGTCCTTCACCGTCCTCCGGAAGCCCCGCCAGAACTCGTGGTTGATGAAGTAAGGCACGTCGAGCCGCCAGCCGTCGATCCCCTTCTGCGCCCAGTGCCGGGCGACGGCGTAATGGTGCTCGCGCACCTCCGGGTTGTAGGCGTTCCACTTGGGCAGGTAGTAGCACCCGGAGCAGGTGCGGTAGTTGGGCACCGGATGCGCACGCACCGGGAAGCCCTCGACGGAGAACCAGTTGACGTACCGCGAGCTGGCCTCGTGCTCGATCACATCGCGGAAGGCCCAGTGACCGTCACCACAATGGTTGAGGACGGCGTCGAGGACGACCCGGATGCCTCGCTCGTGGGCGGCGGCGAGGAACCGCCGGAACGATCCGTCGTCGCCCAGCCGTCCGTCGACGGAGAAGTAGTCGGTGGCGTCGTACCGGTGGTTCGTGTTCGCCTGGAAGATCGGCGTGAGATAGATGGCATTGGCGCCGACGGCGACGACGTGGTCGAGATGGTCCGTGATTCCCTTCAGATCTCCCCCAAAGAAGTTGTCCGCGGTCGGCTCGGCGCCCCAGTTCTCGACTCCCGGCGGGTCGAGGGTCGAGTCGCCGTTGGCGAACCGATCGGGGAATATCTGATAGAAGACGGCATCGGCGAGCCAGTCCGGCGCGGTCTGCTCGGACGCGGAGGCGGAAGGCGTGACGGTTGTCATGGTGTTTCTCGATTCGGTGGCGGGGTCAGTCCTTGAGCCCGGTCATGGCGATTCCCCTGACCAGTGCCCGTTGGAAGATCAGGAAGACCAGGATGCTCGGAATGGTCGCGGTGAGGGTGCCCGCCATGAGATAGTTCCACGACGTTCCGTAGCGTCCCTGGAAGGCCGAGAGACCGATCTGGATCGTCCGCAGCTCGTCGGAATTGGTCACAAGCAGCGGCCAGAGGAAGTCGTTCCAGGCGAACAGGAAGCTGAAGATCGCCAGGGTCGCGAACGCCGGCCTCGAGAGTGGGACGATGATGCGCAGGAAGGTGCCGACCCTGCTGCATCCATCGATGCGCGCCGCCTCCTCCAGCTCCACGGGAATCGTCGAGAAGAACTGGCGCAGCAGGATCACCCCGAACACATCGGCCAGCCTGGGCACGATCAGCCCGGCGTAACTGTCGATCCAGCCGAGCGATGCCGTGAGCGAATACGCCGGGATGACCGTGACGAAGGTCGGGACGATGAGGGCGGCCAGCAGCAGGACGAAGATCGTGTTCTTGAACGGGAATCTCAGGCGGGCGAAGGCGTACGCGGCGAGCGCGTCGAGCACCAGATGTCCGCAGACAATCCCGGCCGTCATGACCAGGCTGTTGAGGTAGTAGCGGCCGAACGGTGCCGCCTGCCAGGCGTGGACGAAGTTCTCCCAGTGCCAGGAGGTCGGCAGCAGCGAGGCGTTTGTGTAGTTCTCCGCACGCGTCTGCAGCGCCGTCGTCAGCATCCACAGGAACGGGCCGACCACCAGCAGCGCTCCCAGGATGAGCACGGCGTGCCGGGCGAGGGCGACCGCGGTGGTGCGTCTCATCATCGATCCGCCCTTCCCGACCCGGAGACGCGCCATTGGACGAGGGAGACGCCGAGCACGAGGAACAGCGTCACGAAGGCGATCGCGGAGCCGTACCCGAAGTCGCTCAGCCGGAAGGCGGTGCGGTACATGAACATCCCGAGCACCTCGGTGCCGCCGGACGGACCTCCCCCGGTCAGCACGTACACGAGATCGAAGGCCTGGAAGCTCGTGATGAGCGCCTGGATGACCACGAAGAAGGTCATCGGACGCAGCAGCGGCACGGTCAGGTACCGCAGCCGCTGCGAGAAGCCGGCGCCGTCCATGCTCGCGGCCTCGAAGACCCCGGAGGGGAGCGCCTGCATCGCCGTCAGGTAGAGGATGGCGTTGAAACCGACGTTCTTCCACACCGTCAGGAGCGTGAGCGCCCCCAGCGCGAGCCAGCGCTCACCGAGCCAGTCCGGGCCGTCGATGCCCAGGCGGCCGAGCAGCGCGTTGACCAGCCCGGAGGGATCGAGCAGGTACCGCCAGACGATGGCCGCGGCGACGGAGGAGGTCACGGCAGGCAGGAAGTAGATGCCCCGGTAGAGACCACGACCGCGCAGAGGAGCGTCGAGCAGGAGCGCAACGGTCATCCCGGAGCCGACGCTGAGCACACAGACGCCGAGCGCGTAGACCGAGGTGACCAGCAACGAGTTCCAGAACTCGGGGTCATGCACCAGCCGGACGTAATTGGCCGCGCCGACGAACGGCATCTCGGCCGAGAAGCCGTTCCACGAGGTGAGGCTGGTGTAGACGGCCGAGCAGATCGGGTAGAAGACGAAGACCCCCAGGACCACGATCGCGGGCAGGAGGAAGGCGTATGCGGTGACGACGTCCTCACGGCGGTAACGCTCCGAGACGGGACGGAACCGCCCGCCCCGGCGAAGGGGGCGGGCGATCGTCCGTGTCTGCACTGACACCGTGGTCAGTTTCCCGAGAGGACGTTGTTGACGGCGGCCTCGGCCGCATCCAGCCCGTCGCTCACCGAGGCCTGCCCGGCGAGCACCTTCTCGATCTGCTGTGCGAAGGCGTTGGACGCCTTCGGGTACAGGGCCGTGTTCGGCCGCGCCTTGGCGTCGGCCATCTGCTCGACGTAGGGACGCAGCAGCGGCTGATGGTCGTCGACCCAGGAGAGGTAGGCCTGGCTCGTGGCGACGGTGTTCGTCACGGGCAGCATGCCGGTCGCCTCGCTCCAGCTGGTGACCTGCTTCGGCTTGAGGAACCAGGCGAGGAAGTCACCCGCCGCCGTGGTCTGGGCGGCCTTGCCCTGGAACACCATCGCCTGCTCGCCACCGAGGTTGGTGGCCGGCTTGCCGTCCGAGGGGTATGGCACCGTCGCCGAGGCGAAGGGGAACGGCGGGTCGTTGGCCCAGATCCCCACCATCCAGGAGCCCTCCTGGGCCGAGGCCGCCTTGCCCTTCTCGAATTCTCCGAAGGGCGCGAAGGGGCTGACACCGTCCTTGATGAGGTCGACCCAGTACTGGAGGGCCTTCTTGCCCGCGGCCGTGTTGAACGCCGCCTTCGTGTTGTCCTCGGTGAGGAACTCGCCTCCCGCCTGCCAGAGGTTGACCTGGAAGTCCCAGGTGAGCCCCTCGCCGCCGTCGGCCGCCTGGGTGTACAGCTCGTACCCCGGTTTGCCGGTCTTCTCCAGGATCGTCTTGCCGTCGGCGATGAGCTCGTCCCAGGTGGTCGGCGGCTTCGAGGGATCCAAGCCCGCCTGGCTGAACAGGTCGGTGTTATAGAGGAACCCGAGGTTGTTCGCCGAGACGGGCACGGAGACCTGCTTGCCGTCCAGCGATCCGTATGAGGTCAGCGCCGGATTGATATCGGACAGGGTCGAGGACGGGATGCTCGCGCTCAGGTCGGCGAGGGTTCCTATCTGGGCGATCTGCGGCACCCAGATCAGGTCGCCGATGACCATCGTCGGAAGCGTCTTCGACCGTGCGGCGGCCTGGACCTTCGTGAGGAAGTCGGCGTTCGGCACATTGACCGGCTTGATGGTGACATCCGGATGGCTGGCGTTGTAGTCCTTCACCATCGAGTCGAAGGTGTCGGCGTTGGTGCCGTCCCAGTAGTGCCAGACGGTGACCTCCGTCGTGCTCTCCGCAGCCCCGCCGCCGGCGCAGCCGCTCAGGGCGAGCGCCGCCGCCGAAGCGGCCGCCGCCAGCACGATCCATTTTCTGCTGTGATGCATCATTGCTCCTCAGTGATCGAGACCGGTGTCCGGTCTGTGGTTCCAGCGGTTTCACGGTCGGCGATGACCGCGTCCCTCTGGCGTGTGGGGACGACGTCGTCCGTGGGGACCCCCGCGAACCACACCGCCGAATCGGGATCGATGCTCCCGGCATCCGCCCCCTGGCTGGAGGCCTGGACGAGATCGAGCTGCCAGCTCCGCGGAAGAGCCGCCGCCTCGTCGCCGAGGTTCACGACGCAGGTCCCGCCGCCGCGGGAGAAGGCGAGCACCCCGGCCGAACCGGTTTCGTGCCAGCGCAGCTCGGTGCCCCGGCCGAAGACGGCGCTCCTTCGAGCGATCGCCTCGCGGTAGAGCGCGAGCACGGAGCCGGGATCCCCCGCCTGAACGTCGACGGCCAGCTCGCCGAACCACGTCGGCTGAGGCAGCCAGGGATCGGCGGACTCCGGTCCGCTGAATCCGAAAAAGGGAACGCCGCGGTTCCAGGGCAGAGGGACGCGGCATCCGTCCCGTCCAAGCTCCGCGCCGTCGGAACGCAGCCAGATCGGGTCCTGCCGCGAATCATCCGGGAGGTCGAAGACCTCCGGGAGACCGAGCTCCTCGCCCTGATAGAGATAGACCGTGCCCGGCAGCGCGAGGAGCAGCAGTGCTGCGGCCCTGGCCCGGCGGATGCCGAGCGACAGCGAGACCTCGCCCGAACGCCGTGCCGCGGCGATCATGTCGCTTGGGGACGGCTCATCGAGTTCCTGACGCTGGCCATAGCGGGTGACGGCCCGATGCACGTCGTGGTTGTTCAGCGTCCAGGCGGCCGGCGTGCCCGTCCGGGCGGACTGGGCACGGGTCCGCTCGATGGCACCGCGCATCCGGGCGGCGTCCCAGGGCTGCACGAGGAGATCGAAGCTGAACGCCTGATGGAGCTCGTCCGGAGCGAGGTAGTTCGCCAGGCGATCGACACCGGGGACCCAGATCTCTCCGACGAAGTACTTGGGCTCCGCCCGGTAGCCATCGGCGATGTGCCGCCAGCCACGGTAGATGTCATGCACCTCCGGCCGGTCCCACATCGCGGCGTTGTGGCCTCCGGTCCCGTCGTCCGCCCCCGGCCAGTCGGGGAGCGCGACGTCCTTGATCAGGCCATGGGCGACATCGATCCGGAACCCGTCCACTCCCAGGTCGAACCAGTGGGTGAGGACGCGCTCGAAATACTCGACGACGTCGGGGTTCCTCCAGTCGAAGTCGGGCTGACCGGCGTCGAAGGAGTGCAGGTACCACTGGCCAGGCTCTCCATCCGGCTCGACGATCCGCGCCCACGCCGGGCCTCCGAAGACGCTCTGCCAGTTGTTGGGCGGGAGCGAGCCACCCGGCCCCCGTCCATCGCGGAACAGGAACCGTGCTCGTTCCGGACCCCCGCGACGGCCGGCAAGCGCGGCCTGGAACCACTCGTGCTGGTCGGAGCAGTGGTTGGCGACCATGTCCATGAGCAACCGCATTCCCCGCCGATGCGCCCCGTCGATGAGGGCGGTCAGATCCCTCAGGCTGCCGTAGGCCGGGTCGATCTCGAAATAGTCGGAGATGTCGTACCCGTGGTCCCGCTGCGGCGAGACATAACAGGGATTCAGCCACAGGGCATCCACCCCCAGGTCGGACAGGTAGTCGAGGCGCCCCGCGAGACCGGCCAGATCGCCGATTCCGTCTCCGCTGGCATCCGCGAAGGACCGGACATAGACCTGGTAGATCACGGCGTCTTGCCACCACTCGCTCACCCGATGCTCCCTTACGAAGGATGAAGTTGTCTTTTACTAAATCGATAAAATCATGGTTATATGCCTGAGGTCAATAGACACTTTTATTCGTCACCGTATTTCCGGTGTCGGCGCTCAGTCCGACGACAACGAGGCACCACAGGAATAGCGCAGGCGCGGACAGCGCTCGCCGGTGTTCGGCGGGAACGGTGGATAACCGGGCCTGTGGATGGGCGCCATCAGGGCGCCACGACGGGAGCCGCCGCGGAAAGGGAACCGCCTGCCCCCGGAACGGGAGCAGGCGGCGACCAGCTAGGAGTTGGTCGTCTCGTCCTTCGCGCGCTCGGCGGCCAGTCGCTCGGCCTCGAGCTGCTCGCGGATCTCACCGCGATAGCGCACCCGGCGCACCCTGCGCACCAGATCGATGCAGAGCAGCAGGACCAGAACGGCCACCCCGAAGGTGATGAGGAAGCCGACCCAGCCGGGGGTGACGGAGTTCTCGTCGAAGTTCGGCTGGGGTGTCGGGGTGGCCGCCAGCCGGACGATGGCGAACTCGATGGGGCTCATGCGATGGCTTCGTGGTCGTCGACGATCCCCGCGAAGAGGTCGGTCTCTGGTAGTTCGGTCTCCACGAGCGAACTCGCGAGCTGAAAGTCCTCGTACGGCCAGGCGGCCTGCTGCAGGTCGTTCGGCCAGAAGAAGAAGGCGCTGTCGGGAGGGACCTGGCTGGCGTGCGAGCGAAGGGCCTCGTCGCGCAGGTCGAGGAAGTCGCCGACCGGGACGTGGGTGGTCGCCAGATCCGGCATGGTGCTCGCCCATACCCTGGTCTCGGTGATGCGTTCGAGCAGCGCGGACTCCGGATCGGCCTCCAGCAGGGCCTGGTACATCGCCTCCATCCGCGGACGGTTGAAGATCCGGTCGTAGTACACCTTGGTGACCCGCCACGGCGCGCCGGCCGCCGGGTATCTCTCTGGATCCGCCGCCGCCTCCAGCGCGTACATCGACAGCTCGTGGCTGCGGATGTGGTCAGGATGCGGGTAGCCGCCGTTCTCGTCGTAGGTCACGAGCACCTGCGGACGGAACTCCCGGATGACCGCGACGAGAGGCTCCGCGGCGATCCCGAGCGGGACCTGCGCGAAGCATCCGAATGGAAGGGGCTCGTCGTTCTCCGGCAACCCGGAGTCAACATAGCCGAGCCAGCGGTGCTGGAACCCGATGACCCGCTGCGCCCGAGCCATCTCGATGCGTCGCAGCCCGGCCATGTCCCGCTCCGCCATCGGCAGGCGCTCGAGCGCGGGGTTCTGCACGTCGCCGCGCTCCCCGCCCGTGCAGCTGACCACCATGACCTCGTCGCCTCGGGATCGGTAGTAGGCGTAGGTCGCCGCGCCCTTGCTCGACTCGTCGTCGGGATGGGCGTGCACGGCCAGCAGGCGCAGTGTCACCGAACTCCTCAGGTCTAGCGGATAACCTTGGTCTACCAGACTAAGCGCAGGGACCATTCATGATCGCCATCGATGAGACCGACCTCGCGGCCGGGCCGCCGTCGGACCCCGAGAGTCCCACCCTCGCCGCCCGCTACGGGCGCACGCCAGCCAAGCGGCGGCGCGACCGCTGGATCTACATCATCGGCGGCATCGTCGCCGCGATCGTCGTGGTGACCTGGGTGCTGTGGGCCGGGCTCGACCAGGCCGGCGGCAACCTCGACGCCGAGGACACCGGCCATGTGATCATGGGCGACCGGGCGGTGAGCATCAGCTATCAGGTCTCGATGCCGGTGGGCAGCACCGCCGAGTGCGCCCTCCAGGTGCAGAACGAGGCCCACGGGATCGTGGGCTGGCGTGTCGTCAGGATACCGGCGGCCACCGAGTTCACCACCTCGCACACCACCACGGTCAGAAGCTCCGAGCAGGCTGTGACCGGCTTGATCTACCGCTGTTGGCTGACCTAAACTGAGGTATTGATCAGAGACCGGCCGCGTGGCCGGTCTCATTTGTTTATCCCCTCCCGGTCGTCCGGCGCCGCCGCTCAGAAGCGCGACTGCCGCACCACCGGTCGTCCATCGCAAGGAGCGCATGTGTCCAACGAGACAACCGAAACCTGGCTCACCCAGGAAGCGTTCGACCGCCGAAGCGCGGAGCTCGAGCAGCTGTCGAACGAGGGCCGCATCGAGATCGCCAAGAAGATCGAGGCAGCCCGCGAAGAAGGCGACCTGAAGGAGAACGGCGGATACCACGCCGCCAAGGAGGAGCAGGGCAAGATCGAGGCGCGCATCCGCGTGCTGACCGAGCTGCTGCGGCACGCCAAGGTCGGCGACGCCCCCGCGAGCACCGGCGTCGTGCAGTCCGGAACGGTCGTGACCGCACGCATCCTCGGCGACGAGAGCGTGTTCCTCCTCGGCAGCCGCGAGATCGTCGGCGAGGACAGCGACCTGAACGTCTACAGCGAGGGCAGCCCGCTCGGCACCGCCATTCTCGGCCACGGCGTCGGGGAGACCGTCACCTACACGGCACCCAACGGCAAGCAGATCACGGTCGAGATCGACAAGGTCGAGACCTACCTGCCCTGAGCCCCTGCGCGGTCGCCCTCCGCCCCCGTCGTTTTCGGTGCATAACTCCTGCACTTTCTCGTCGACCGACGTCCGCGGGCCGGGATTCCGGCCCATGGCATGCGGAGGCGGACGGAACTGCAGGAGTTATGAACGCGGGCGCCGGGTCTCCACAGCCTCGAAGCGGCGCGGTTTCGGGGCGGCGCGGCTGCGTGCCTCAGAAGTCGATCCTCGGCTCGTAACCGGCCTCGATCAGGTGTCCGAGCACCCGCTGCACGTGCTCTGGGCCACGGGTCTCGACGCTGAGCTCGATCTCCACGTCGCTGATGAGCGCGTTGCGTCCGTGCCGGGTGTGCAACACCTCGACGACGTTCGCGTTCGCCTCCGAGATCAGTTCGGCGACCCTCGCCAGCTGGCCGGGCCGGTCGGGAAGGGTCAGCCGCAGCTTGAGGTAGCGGTCGGAGGCCGCAAGTCCCCGGGAGATGACGCGCTCCATCACGAGGGGATCGATGTTGCCGCCGCTGAGGATGGCGACGGTCGTCCCGGCGTTCTTCACCTGACCGGTGAGGATGGCCGCCACCGAGACCGCGCCGGCGGGCTCCACGACCAGCTTCGCCCGCTCGAGCAGCACGAGCAGCGCGCGCGCGATGTCGTCATCGGTGACGGTGACGATCTCATCGACGGCGTTCCTGATGATGTCGAAGTTGAGGATGCCCGGCTTGCTGACCGCGATGCCGTCGGCGATGGTGGGCGAGATGGCGATCTCCGTGGACACGCCGTTGCGCAGCGAGATCGGGTACGGCGCCGCATTCGCCGCCTGCACCCCGACGATCCGGACCGAGCGGCCTTCGCGGGCGAACCGCTGCTTGAGCGCACTGGCGACGCCGGAGATCAGCCCGCCGCCGCCGATGGGGACGATGACCGTGTCGAGGTCGGGGACCTGATCGAGGATCTCGAGCCCGAGCGTGCCCTGGCCCGCCACGATGTCGGCGTGGTCGAAGGGCGGGATGAGCACGGCGCCGGTGGAGAGGGCGAACTCCGCGGCGGCCCTGAGCGGCTCGTCGACGGTATGCCCGCGCAGCACGACCTCTGCCCCGTAGTTGCGGGTGGCCTGCAGCTTGGGCAGGGCGACGCCGACCGGCATGAAGATCGTGGCGGCGATGCCGAGCTCCCTCGCCGCGAAGGCCACCCCCTGCGCGTGGTTGCCCGCGGAGGCGGCGACGACGCCCCGCGCCCTCTCCTCCTCCGTGAGGCGGACCAGACGGTTGTATGCGCCGCGGATCTTGTACGAGCCCGTGCGCTGGAGGTTCTCGCACTTGAGATAGACGGGCGAGCCGAGCTGCTCGGCGAGGTAGCCGGAGCTCTCCATGGGGGTGATCGCGGCCACCCGGGACACGACGAGGCGTGCCTGCTCGAACTCGGTCAGGGTGGGGCCGGCCAGGACGGTCTCAGGCATCGTGCGGGACATCCTTCAGGGTCGGGTCACGGTGAGCGTGCCACTTGCCACTCGCGACGTAGGTGATCATCACGTTGAGGGTCGCCACGACGGGGACGGCGAAGAGCGCTCCGGGGATCCCGGCGAGGAACCCTCCCGCCGCGACGGCGAAGACGACGGCGAGCGGGTGCACCTTGACCGCACCGCCCATCACGAGGGGCTGCAGGATGTGGCCCTCGACCTGCTGCACGACGATCACCACGCCGAGCATGAGGAGGGCGGCGAAGGGGTTGAGGTACACGAGGGCGACGAACACGGCGAGCACTCCGGTGAGCACGGCGCCGATGACCGGGATGAACGACCCGAGGAAGACCGCGATCGCGATCGGGATGACGAGCGGGAAGCCGCCGAAGAACAGGCCGACGATGTAGGCGCCGAGCCCGATGCCCACGGCATCGATGAGGGCGACGAGAATCTGCACCTTGACGAAGCTGGTGAGGGTGAGCCAGCCGGCCTGGCCCGCGCCGTCGATGGCGGGACGCGCGTTGCGCGGGAACACCCGAACCACCCAGTGCCAGATGCCCTTGCCGTCGATGAGCATGAACAGGGTCGCGAAGAGCACCAGCAGCAGGCCGGTGAGGAAGTGTCCGGCAGACGATCCCACCGAGACCACGCCGGAGAAGAGCTGCTGGCTGTCCTTCTGGATCGCCGTCCACGCCTGGCCCAGATAGCCGTTGATGTCGGACTCGGTCAGATGGAGCGGGGACTGCAGCAGGTAGTCCTTGAAGTCGTTGTAGGCCTGGATGCTCTGCTTCTGCAGATCGGGGAAGCCGCTGCGGACCTGGAACACCACGAGGACGACGAGCCCGCCGACGACCGCGAGCAGACCGACCTCCGCGAGGGCCACGGCCAGCCACTTCGGCCAGCGATGGCGCTGCAGGAACTGGACGAACGGCACCAGGAGCGCGGCCAGCAGCAGGGCGATCATGAAGGGGACGACGATGTCGCGCAGTTGCGTGATGAGGAATATGAACAGCGCGACGACGCCGGCGATCGCGAGGATCCGCCACGACCAAGCCCCGGCGATGCGCATGCCGGGAGGGAGGGACTCCTCCGCGCCGTGGCGAGTCTGCTCGATCGGTGGCGCTTTCCGTCGTGTGAGGGTCACACGGTCAGTCTACGGCCGGCATTATGCGGATTGCGGAATGTCTCAGCCAACCCGCGAGCTGACCGCGACGGGGCGGCCGGTGAGTTCCAGATGCACCTGCTCGCCGGTGAGCGGCCGCGTGCGCACGTCGTGCTGGACGAACAGCAGCGTGCCGTCCTCGAGCCGCACCTGGGTGCGGCGCAGCGAGCCGAGGAAACTCGAGACGACCACCGTCGCCGGGATGCCGCGTTCGGCGAAGACGATGTCCTCCGGACGGATGAAGGCCGTCACGTCCCCGTCCGCCGGCCCGGTCCCCAGCAGCGGCAGATCGGTGCCGAGCACCCGGACCGACTCTCCGACGAGCCGGCCGTCGATGGGATTGCTGAGCCCGACGAAGGTCGCGACGAAGGAGGTGGCCGGCTGCGTGTACAGGTCCTCCGGGGTACCGACCTGCTCGATGTTGCCCTCGCGCATGACGGCGACCCGGTCGGCGACGGCGAGCGCCTCCTCCTGATCGTGGGTCACGAACAGCGTCGTGATGCCGAGGTCGGTCTGGATGCGCCGGATCTCGTCGCGCAGCTGCACTCGCACCTTCGCATCCAGCGCGGAGAGCGGCTCGTCGAGAAGGAGCACCCTGGGGCGGGTGACCAGTGCGCGGGCGAGGGCGACCCGCTGCTGCTGACCACCGGAGAGCTGATGGGCGTAGCGGGCACCGAGGTGGCCGAGGCCGACCATGTCGAGGGCCTCAGCGGCACGGGCGCGACGACTGGTCGCATCCACCTTGCGCATCTGCAAGCCGAACTCCACGTTCTGCATGACCGTCATGTGCGGGAAGAGCGAGTAGGCCTGGAACACCATGCCGATGTCGCGCTTATTGACCGGAACGTAGGAGACGTCCCGTCCATCGATCGTGATGCGACCGTCCGAGATCGACTCGAGGCCGGACAGCGCGCGCAGCACCGTCGTCTTACCGCAGCCAGAGGGGCCGAGCAGCGCGATGAACTCCCCGGGGGCCATCGACAGGTTGACGCCGGTGAGGGCGCGGTGGCCCGCGTAGTCCTTCACGACGTTCGTGAGTTCGACGGTCGCGCCTTCGCGTACTGCCTCTGCGGTGTTCATGGGCGTCCTTGTCGTGACTGTCATGCTGACCTCCGGTTGCTGCGGCCGCCGCTGCCGAGGCGGCCGATGAGAAGAAGAAGAACGAAGACGAACACCAGCGCGAAGACCGAGAAGATCACCGCGACGTACGGATCCGTGTGCTGGATGAGGACGAGCGCGGTTTGGAAGGTGTTCTGGCTGAGGAAGGAGGCGATGGTGTACTCCCCGAGCACCACGGCGATGGTGATGAAGCAGGAGGCGAGGATGCCCCGGCGCAGGTTCGGCAGGATGATCCGCCACAGCACGTTGCCCCAGCCTGCGCCGAGCGAGCGGCTCGCCTCGCTGAGGATGGTCACCTCGACCGCGGCCAGGTTGGCGGCGATCGGGCGGTAGGCGTACGGCAGCACGATGATGCCCACCGCGAAGGCGAGCGTCCAGGGATAGCTGCCGAAGATGCTCGCCACCACGGAGTAGACCGGGACGAAGCCGACGACGAGCACGATCGAGGGGATCGTGATCGGGATGATGCAGATGAACTCGAGCACCCGCCGGAGCTTCGGGAACTTGAGCTCCACGAAGATCATGGTCGGCAGGAGCAGCACGAGCACGATGGCGACGGTGATCGCGCAGATGCCCAGGGAGTTGACGATGCCCTGGAACAGCACGCTGTAGGTGCCGGAGTTCGCCGGGTTGAAGACGGCCACGAAGTGCTCGAAGCCGTAGGACTGCGCCCCGTTCACCCGCTGACCGACCCTGAGGGAGAACTCCACCATGGCGAAGATCGGCACGAGGAAGACGATCCCGACGATCACGAGGATGGTCGTGCGGGTCGCCCTCGACGGCTCTGCGGCGAAGCTGCGCGGTCCGACCAGGCGACCGGACGGCTTCGGTGCGAGGAGGTCGGTGGTCGTCGCGTTGGCAACCGTCATCGCTGCCACCTCGAAGCGCGTCGCTGGAGCGCCGCGTACGCGGACATGAGCACGATCATGACGACCACCATTCCGAGGGCGAGCACACCGGCGACGTTGGCGACGCCGACGACCGTCTCGCTCGTGAGCTGCTGCTTGATCGCGGTCGGGATGATGACCGGCCGCGAGATGAGTGCCGCCGCCGTCGCGTAGGACGAGAACGAGTTGGCGAAGAGCAGGATGAGGCTGCCGAAGAAGGCGGGGGCGAGGATCGGCATTCCGATCCGGGTCCAGTAGGTGTACCGGGTACCGCCGAGCGTCGCGCTCGCCTCGGCCCAGGTGGTCTTGAGTCCCTCCATGGCCGGCATGAAGGTGAGCACCATGAGCGGGATCTGGAAGTACATGTAGACGACGGTGAGGCCGGCGACCTGGTAGATGAGCGGGCCGTCGTTGCCGAAGTTGGTGAGCGGGTTGTCGATCCAGCCGAGGGAGATCAGCCACTGGGTGATAAAGCCGTTGACCCCGATCGTGGCGATGAAGGCGAAGGCGAGCATGACGCCGCCGAACTGGGCGAGCACGCTGCTGGCCGAGTCGATGGTCGTGCGCAGGAAGCCGTCTGGCCTGGTGCCGAGCAGGGCGAAGCAGATCACCGCGCCGACGACCGCACCGACGACCGCGGTGAGCAGCGAGATCCAGATCGAGGCGAAGAACTCCTGCAGGATGCTCGGGTCGGCGAAGGCGGCCAGGTTGGCGAAGGTGAAGTGGCCCGCGTTGTCGAAGAACCCGCTGCCGACGGCGAGCACGGCGGGAATCGCCAGGAACAACAACACGTAGGCGGCGAACGGCAGCAGACCGACCCAAACCACGCTGCGGCGCCGGGGAGTGACCCCGGCGCCGCGCGTGGTGGTGGCCGGCACAGCCTGTGCTGCGACAGTCATCATGACCTGATTAGCCGACCGCGGATGCCCACTTGGCGGTGAGCAGGGTCGCGGCCTTGGTGGCCTGGTCGGCGGTCAGCTGCACGAAGTTCTTCGGTGCGGCTCCGACGGTGGCGAGCACCTTGGTGTCGACCGTCTTGTTGGCTTCCATCGCCGTCAGCGTCGCCGGGTAGGCGCCGGATGCGAGGTACAGGTTCTGCACCTCCGGGCTGTAGATCCACTCCTCCCAGAGGCGGGCGGCGGCCGGGTGCGGCGCGTCGATGTTGATGGCCTGGTTGTAGTAGCTGCCGAGCGCCGTTCCGGGGAGGACAACAGTCTTGAAGTTGGCGTTGCCGGCGGATCCGCCCGCGGCGCCCCAGGCGAGGTTGTTGTAGCTCCACTGGATGACCACCGGCGTCTCACCCGAGGCGACGGTCGCCTGGGTGGGCGTGACCGCGAGGAAGTTGCCCGCCTGCTTCAGCTTGCCGAAGAAGTCGATGCCGGGCTGGATGTCATCGGCCGAGCCACCGCTCTGCAGCGCGGCCAGGTAGACGGCGCTCGCGGCCTCGTTGGCCTGGGTCGGGTCGCCCTTGATGGCGACCTTGCCCTTGTAGTCGGCACCGAGCAGGTCGCCGATCTTCTTCGGCGCCGTCTTGATGACGCTCGAGTCGTAGCCGACCGACATGAGGCCGGTGTAGTCGTAGTACCACTTGCCGTCGGCGTCCTTGAAGTCGGACGGGATGTCCGCCCAGTTCTTGACCTTGTACGGCGCCAGCAGGTCGAGGTTCTGCTGCAGGACGGCGGTCCCGAGGTCGAAGACGTCGGGGGCTGTCGTCTGGCCCTTCTGCGCCTTGGCGGCGGAGACCTCGTCGGCGCTGGAGCCATCGGGGTTGGCCGAGTTGATCTTGATCTTCGGGTACTTTTTCTCGAAGCCCTCGATGATCTTGCCGTAGTTGGCCCACGACGGGGGAAGGGTGATGACGTTGAGCTGCCCCTCCTTGTTGGCCGCGGCCACGAGGTCGGACAGGCCGCCGAAGTCGGCCGCGCTGGTGGCGGTCTTGGCGTCGACGGAGCCGGAGCTCGAGTCGGACGCCGGGGTGCTCGTGCCTGCGCACGCGCTGAGCGAAATCGCCACGGCGACCACTGCTGCGGCGCCTGCGATTGAACGCTTGCTGATCAAAGTGTCCTCCAGAAGGTCGTTGCGGCCGTTCGCGCTGTGGGGCGAACCGACGGATACCGAAATCGACCTTCTGGGATAGTCCTTCCACTCCGTAAAGCACTGGGTGCACTTGGGTGAACATTCGGCGAATGCGGGCGGTCCAGTCGTCGGAATTCTCCGCCAACGGTCTCGACCCCGCGCTGTTCTTCTCCGTGGTGTACATTCGCGCCCGACCGGCGGCAGGGGAAGAGACGACGATGGGCGCAGACGAGACGCGGGGACCCGACGGACCCGCGCAGAGCGAGAGCGACACCAACACGGGCGGCCTCCGCGGCGCCTGGGCGGCCGGGCGATCCGTCGTAGATCGGGCGGTGCTCGACCGCGACTCCCGCAGCTATCTCAGGCAGGCCGTCTCCACCCCGTGCCTGACGAGCATCGTCGGGGCAGAGGGCGTGCACCTCATCGGGGCGGACGGCGCCCGCTACCTCGATTTCCACGGCAACTCTGCGCACCAGATCGGCTACGGGCATCCGCGCCTCGTGGATGCCCTCACCCGCCAGCTCCGCGAGCTGCCCTTCGTGCCCAGGCGGTTCACGAGCGAGATCAGCGTGAGCTTCGCGGAGAAGCTCGTGGAGGTCACCCCCGCCGGCCTCGATCGGGTGCTGCTGACCACCGGGGGCTCCGACGCGATCGAGGTCGCCCTCAAGCTCGCTCGGGCTGCGACGGGGCGCTTCAAGACCCTGTCGTTCTGGGAGTCGTTCCACGGTGCGGGATTCGGCGCCGCGAGCGTCGGCGGCGAACAGCTCTTCCGCACCGGCCCCATCGGCCCGCTCCTGACCGGCGCGGAGCACGTGCCGCCGATCGGCTGCTTCCGGGATCGTTTCGGCGCGGGTCACCGCTTCGACGAGCCGCACACCGCCGACTGCGGCAGGTCCCTCGCCGAGCTCGTCGACTATACCCTTCGGGTCCAGGGGGACGTCGCCGCAGTGATCGCCGAGCCCATGCGCGCCGTGCCGGAGATGGCGGCGCCGGGGTTCTGGCAGGCCGTGCGCCGCAGTTGCGATGCCACGGGGACCCTCCTGATCTTCGACGAGATACCCACGGGTCTCGGACGCACGGGACGGATGTTCTCCTCGGAGCACGAGGGCGTCACCCCGGACATCCTGGTCCTCGGCAAGGGGCTCGGCGGCGGTGTCGTCCCGGTCGCCGCGGTCGTCGCCCGTGAGGAGCTCGACGTCGGCGAGGCCTGGGCCTTCGGCCACTACACCCACGAGAAGAACCCGCTCATGGCCAGGGCCGGCCTCACCACGCTGCAGATCATCGAGGACGAGGGCCTCGTCGCCCGGTCGGCGGAACTCGGCGCCATCGCCCTGGCCAGATCCGCCGCGCTCGCGGAGCGGTTCGGGGCGATCGGCGACGTCCGCGGACGCGGGCTGATGGTGGGCATCGAGCTGGTCAGGGACGATGGCAGGACGGCGGACCCGGCGCTGGCGGAGGCGGTGCTCTACGGATGCCTGCGCCGGGGGCTGAGCTTCAAGACGACGATGGGCAACGTGCTGACGCTGACCCCGCCGCTCGTCGTCTCCGAGGCGGAGCTGGACGAGGCCTTCAACATCGTCGAGGCGAGCCTCGCGGAGGCCATCGGCTGAGGTCCGGCTCAGCCGAGTCGCGCGAGCACGGAGCGCGCGAGGCCGAAGGAGATCGTCATGCCGACGCCGGAGGTCACCGAGACCGCCGTCACCCCCGGCAGGACCTCCTCGACGAGGAACGGATGCTCTGGGCTCGACGCGTAGACGCCCTGCCACCGCTCGATCACCCGCAACGACCCGAGACCGAGCACCTCGCCGACCCTGGCGAGCAGGGCCTCGGACGTCCCCTCGTCCAGGAAGGGGTCCATGGTGGGCCCGTACCGGTGGCTGTCGCCGACGAGAAGCGTGCCGTCCGGCCGCTGGGTGACCATGACGTTGGCGCCCAGCCGCACGAGCTCCGGATCCTCCGCGGCCAGTCTGGTCCGGAGGGCCGCCGCGGCCGCCGTCTCCGTGAAGGCCGGATACCTGAGCATGGAGGTGCCGGTGAGCACCGCGGGCGAGATGGATCGGGCACCGGGGGCGGCGACCCTGACCATCTGCAGGCCGCAGCGCTCGACCCCGTGCTCCTCGGCGAGCTCCGGATAGAGGTAATCGAGGTCGTGGCCGACGCAGACGATGGTGTGCGAGGTCCGGACGCTGCCCCGGGAGGTGGTCGCCGTCCCGCCGTCCTGCCCGAGGTAGGAGGTGCGCCAGAGGAACCGCACCCCCTGCTCGGCGAGCCAGGCGGCGAGCGAGCCGACGGCCTCGCGCGGGTCCACCCGCAGGTCGTCGCGAAGCACCGCTCCTCCGACGACGGCCGGATCGCCGGAGGACAGTCGGTCGCGGACGTCGTCCGCGCCGATCAGCCGCACCTGGCCGGTCTCTCGGCCCGCGGAGAGCTCGTCGAGCACATCGAGCTCCTCCGGATTCCTGGCGACCGCGAGCGCCCCCGACCGCACCGAGAAGAATCCGGCTGCCGCACTGTGGTGCAGCCAGCGCTCACGCGCCGCCTGCGCGAGCTCGAGCAGCTCCCCGGACTGGGCGGTGATGCAGCAGTGGCCGAAGTTGCGGACGGACGCGCCGACCGCCCTGCTGTCGCGGTCGATGACCGTCACCGTGAGGCCGAGTGCCACCGCCTCGGCGGCATGGGC
>NZ_DASWPB010000035.1:0-10735 GCF_036404185.1 Lacisediminihabitans sp.
AACTGATGTCTGACCGCCCCGGCGCCGCCGCGCACTCCGAAGGTGAAGCGTCGATTGGCGGCGGTGTTCGCGACCGTGGTGATGAGCAGCGCGAGGAAGTTCGCGAGCTGGGCGGGCATGACCAGCTGAAGGAGCAGATAGAGCAGCGCGAAGGCCGCGGTGGAGACGACACCGACGATCCCGAAGCGCACCACCTGTCCGAAGAAACCGTGCGGGCGAGGCGGGTCGAAGGGCCGTCGCCCGAGCTCGGCGTAGATGGACTCGACCGGCACCCTCCCCGTCATGATCGAGCGGGTCACCCGGAGCATCCCGCGCAGGTCGTCCCAGGCGGTCGAGACGATGTCGACCTTGCTGTCCGGATCGTCGACCCAGTCGACGGGGACCTCGTGGATGCGCAGGCCGCTCCGTTCCGCGATGACCAGCAACTCGGTGTCGAAGAACCAGCCGTCGTCCTCGACGAGGGGAAGGATCTCCCGCGCGACCTCACGGCGCACGGCCTTGAAGCCGCACTGCGCGTCGCTGAAGCGCACCGCCATGGTGCCGCGGAGCAGGGCGTTGTAGCCGCGCGAGATGAGCTCGCGCTTGGTTCCCCTGACCACTCGCGAGGTTCGGGACAGTCTGGTGCCGATCGCGACATCCGAGTGTCCGGAAAGCAGCGGAGCGATCAGCGGAGGAAGGGCGCTCAGATCGGTGGAGAGGTCCACGTCGACGTAGGCGAGCACCTCCGCGGGGGAATCGAGCCAGACGCGTTTGAGCGCTCGCCCGCGGCCCTTCTCCGGCAGGTGCACGGCGACGACGCCAGTGAGCTCTCTCGCGAGGCGATCGGCGATCTCGGCCGTGCCATCCGTGCTCGCGTTGTCGGCGATCGTGATGCGCCACGGGACCTCGAACTCGGTCGCCAGGTAGGCGTGCAGGGTGCGCAGGCTGCGTTCGATCGTCGCCTGCTCGTTGTAGACGGGTACGGCGACGTCGAGTGCGAGGGTGTCCGATGAATGAGCCATGCCACCACTCTCGGCGGCGGCCTTCGGTTTCCCCTATGCCCCGGCTATGCCCGGCTTATGAGGTTGTTGGGCCCTTCCTGTGCGCCCCGACGCGGGCCAGGGGACACGATCGACTGCTCCGGGGAGGAACGAAGGCGCGAACCCGTCCCTTGAGGGGACACGAGGGGCAGCAGGGGACGACTCAGCCGGTGACGCGGTCGAGCGCGGCCAACAGGTCGGCGACGAGATCGTCGACCCCCTCGATGCCGACGGACAGCCGCACCAGGTTCTCCGGGACCTCGAGCGCGGTCCCCTTCACCGAGGCGTGGGTCATCTCCGACGGGTAGCTGATGAGCGACTCGACCCCGCCGAGGGACTCCGCCAGCTGGAAGAGCTCCGTCGACTCGGTGAAGGCGCGCGCCGCGGCCACACCGCCACGAAGGCTCACCGAGATCATCCCACCGAAGCCGCGCATCTGGCGGGCCGCGAGCTCGTGACCGGGGTGATCGTCCAGGCCGGGATAGTACACACGATCGAGGGCCGGATGCCCGTGCAGCGCCTCGGCGATCGCCTGGGCGTTCGCGCTGTGGCGCTCCACCCGCACGGCGAGCGTCTTGATGCCGCGGACGGTGAGCCAGGCATCCATCGGGCCGGAGACCGGGCCGACCGCGAACTGCAGGAAGCGCACCTTCTCGGCGATCTCGTCGTCGCTCGTGACGAGCGCTCCCCCGAGCACGTCGGAGTGGCCGCCGAGATACTTCGTCGTCGAGTGGGTGACGACGTCCGCCCCCAGGGCGAGCGGGTTCTGCAGATACGGCGAGGCGAAGGTGTTGTCGACCACCACGAGGACGCCGGCGGCGTGGCCGATCTCCACCAGGGCGGCGATGTCGCTGATCTTCATAAGCGGGTTGCTCGGCGTCTCCACCCAGAGCACGGTGGTGTTCGGCCGGATCGAGGCCCTGACCGCGGCGAGATCGGTCATGTCGACGGTGTCGAGGCCGATCCCCCAGGGCACGAAGACCCGGTCCACGAGCCGATGGGTGCCGCCGTAGACGTCGTTGCCCATGATGACGTGGTCGCCCGGGGCGAGCAGGGCCCGGAGCAGGATGTCCTCCCCCGCGAGCCCGGAGGCGAAGCTGAAACCGTGTCGGCCGCCCTCGAGATCGGCGAGGAGGCTCTCCAGCGAGGTGCGGGTGGGGTTGCCACCCCGCGAGTACTCGTAACCGCCGCGGAAGCCGCCGATCCCGTCCTGCACGTAGGTCGAGGTCTGATAGATGGGCGGGATGACGGAGCCGGTGGTCGGATCGAACTCCTGCCCGGTGTGGATGGCGCGGGTGGAGAAGTCGGGCTGTGACACGGAGATCTTTCTGAGCGGTCGAGAGAGGGGAGAAGGAGGGGACGAGCGGGTCAGTCGGAGAGGAACGTGAGCAGGTCGTGCCGGGTGACGACGGCGACCGGCTTGCCGTCCTCGGTGACGAGCAGGGCATCCGCTCGTTCGAAGGCGGTGCGGGCGGCGCTCACCGGTTCGTGCACACCGATCAGGCCGAGCGGCGGTCCGATGAACCGGCCGACCGGATCGACCATCTTCGCGTCGCCGCTGAAGACCTGCTCGAGCAGCGAGCGCTCCTCGATGGCGCCGACGACCTCGCCGATCACCACCGGCGGCTCCGCGGAGAGCACCGGCAGTTGGGAGACGCCGTACTTGGTCATGATCTGGATGGCGTCCCTGACGGTGTCCGACGGATGCGCGTGCACGAGGTCGGGAAGCGAGCCGGTCTTATGGCCGACGACGTCGGCGACCGTCTTCTCGTCGGAGACCTGGGTGAAGCCGTAGGACTGCATCCACTTCTCGCTGAACACCTTGTTGAGGTAGCCGCGACCGCCGTCGGGCAGGAGCACGACCATGATCGCCTCCGGGGGGAGTTGCCTCGCGACCTTGAGCGCCGAGGCGACCGCCATGCCGCTCGATCCGCCAACCAGCAGGCCCTCCTCGCGAGCGAGCCGGCGGGTCATGTCGAAGGACTCGGCGTCGGAGGACGCCACGATCCGGTCGACGACCGAGCCGTCGTAGGCCTCCGGCCAGAAGTCCTCGCCGACCCCCTCGACGAGGTAGGGCCGTCCGGTCCCGCCGGAGTAGACGGATCCCTCCGGATCGGCCCCGATGATCGTGACCGCGCCGCCGGAGACCTCCTTGAGATACCTGCCGACGCCGCTGATGGTGCCCCCGGTGCCGACACCGGCGACGAAGTGGGTCACCTCGCCCTCGGTGTCCCGCCAGACCTCCGGGCCGGTCGTCTCGTAGTGGCTCAGCGGACCGTTGGGGTTGGAGTACTGGTTCGGCTTGAAGGCGCCGGGGATCTCCCTGGCCAGGCGATCGGAGACCGAATAGTAGGACTCCGGGCTGTCCGGCGCGACGGCGGTCGGGGTGACCACGATCTCCGCGCCGTAGGCGAGCAGCACGTTGCGCTTCTCCTCCCCCACCTTGTCCGGCAGCACGAAGACGCAGCGATATCCGCGCTGCTGGGCGACCAGCGCGAGGCCGATGCCGGTGTTGCCGGACGTCGGCTCGACGATGGTGCCGCCGGGCGCAAGCAGCCCGTCCCGTTCCGCCGCGTCGATGATTCGGGTGGCGATGCGGTCCTTGGAGGAGCCACCGGGATTCAGGTACTCGACCTTGACGAGCACCGTCGCGGCGATCCCCTCCGTCACGCGGTTGAGCTTGACCAGGGGCGTGTTGCCGATGAGATCGGTGACGCTGTTTGCGTACTTCATAGTCCCGCCAATCTAACAGCGCACCACCACCGGCGCGGTTGTGTTACCTGTGCACCTGTTCCTCGTACAGCCGGGCGTACACCCCGCCGGCCGCGGTGAGCTCGTCGTGGCTGCCCGACTCGACGATCCGGCCGCCGTCGACCACGAAGATGACATCGGCATCGACGATCGTGGACAGCCGGTGGGCGATCGCGATCGTGGTCCTGCCCTTCGAGGCGGCGTCCAGGGCCTGCTGGACCACCCGTTCGGAGATCGAGTCGAGGGCACTCGTCGCCTCGTCGAGGATGAGCACGCGGGGGTCCTTGAGCAGCACCCTGGCGATGGCGATGCGCTGCTTCTCCCCGCCGCTCAGCCGGTAGCCGCGCTCGCCGACGATCGTGTTGTAGCGCTCGGGGAACGAGACGATCGTGTCGTGGATGTTCGCCGCCCGCGCCGCCTCCTCCAGCTCGGCATCGGTGGCGTCCGGGCGGGCGTACCGGAGGTTCTCGGCGATCGTCGCGTGGAACAGGTAGGTCTCCTGACTGACGATGCCGATATTGGCCACGAGGGAATCCTGCTCGATCCTCCGCACGTCGTCACCGGCGAACAGGATGCGTCCGCTCGTGACGTCGTGGAACCGCGGGATGAGGTAGGAGACCGTGGTCTTGCCCGCCCCCGACGGACCGACGAAGGCGGCGAACTGCCCCGGCTCGATCGAGAAGGAGAGCCCCTTGAGGGTCGGCGGAGTGTCGGGACCGGCATCCGGATAGGAGAACACCACGTCCTCGAACTCGACCGTCCCGAGTCGGTTCGCGCGCACCGGGCTCGCCTCCGGCGCATCCACGATCGCGGGCCGGAGGTCGAGGTATTCGAAGATCCTGGCGAACAGCGCCTGAGAGGTCTGCAGGTCGAGGGCGACCCGCATGAGGCCGAGCAGCGGCCACATCAGTCGCGCCTGCACCGTGGTGAAGGCCACGATCGTTCCCGCCGTCACCGGAACACGGTGCAGCAGCAGCCAGGCCGCGCAGACGTAGACGACCGCGGGGATGATGGCGAGGAAGATCTGCACGACGGCGAAGAACCACTGGCCGCTCATCTGCTGCCGGACCTGCAGCCCGATCTGGTTCTCGTTCTCGGCGGAGTAGCGGCCGATCTCGCTTCCCTGCTGGTTGAAGCTCTTGGCGAGCAGGATGCCGGAGACCGAGAGCGTCTCCTGGGTGATCGCCGTCATGTCGCTCAGCGACTCCTGCGTCTTCGTCGCGATCCTGGCGCGCACGCGGCCGACCCTGCGCTGGGCGAACACGAGGATCGGCATGAGGATGACCGCGACGACGGTGAGCTGCCAGGAGAGCACGAGCATCGACACGAGGGCGGCGGCGACCGTCACCGTGTTGCCGAGCACGCTGGAGATCGTGTTGGTCAGCACGCTGGCGACGCCGCCGACATCGTTCTGCAGCCGGGATTGGATGACACCGGTCTTGGTGCGCGTGAAGAAGGCGAGCTCCATGCGCTGCAGGTGGCTGAACAGCCGCACCCGCAGGGCGCCCATGACCCGGTTGCCCACCGTCGCGGTCAGCCAGGTCTGCCAGACGCCCAGTGCGGCGGAGAGCACATAGATGACGATCATCAGCGAGACCAGCTCGAGGAGAACCGGAAAGTCGGGGTGACCGCCCTTCGGGAACAGCCCGAGATCGAAGGCCTGTTTCGTCAGCAGCGGCGGCAGCACGGTCAGCCCGGAGCTCACGACGACGAGGATCCCGGTGGCGATGAGGGCGCCCCGGTGCGGGGCGAAGAGGCTCCCGATGCGCTTCAGGAGGTCGGGGATCTTCGGCGCGGCCGCGTTCGCCGCCCGCTGGGCATCCGGGTCGCCGCTGCTGACCCGGTTTCTGCGCCCGCCGCCGCCACGCATTCCGCTCATTGCTTCACCCTAGGCGGCCGCCCGGCGCGCGACGGCCGGATCCGCCACGAGCGAAGCCGGACAGCCCCAACCGAGGGGCGGGTGGAACGATCTGGACATCCTGCCCTCGCGGGATTAGATTGCGAACAAACGTCACGCGTTTGCATCACGAAACTCAACGAGGAGTGAAATGAAAACCGCACCGTTCTGCGTCATTGCCGGAATCGCGATAGCGGGTCTGGCGCTCAGTGGATGTTCGAGCAGCTCCGGCGGCTCGGGGGACGACACGTCGGGAAGGGGGCCGATCACCTACGTCCAGGGCAAGGACAACAGCAACGTCGTTCGGCCGCTGATCGCGAAGTGGAACGCCGCGCATCCCAAGGAGAAGGTCACCTTCAAGGAGCAGTCCGACAACGCCGACCAGCAGCACGACGACCTCGTGCAGCACTTCCAGGCCAAGGACTCCGGTTACGACGTCGTCGACGTCGATGTGGTCTGGACCGGCGAGTTCGCCGCGAAGGGATGGCTGCAGCCGCTCACCGGGAAGATGAAGATCGACACCTCCGGCCTCCTGAAGCCCACCATCGACAGCGCGACCTACAACGGCACCCTGTATGCGGCGCCGCAGACCTCCGACGGCGGGCTGCTCTACTACCGCACCGACCTGGTCTCGACCCCGCCAGCCACCTGGGACGACATGATCAAGGACTGCTCGATCGCCACGCAGGCGGGCATCGGCTGCTACGCCGGCCAGTTCTCCCAGTACGAGGGCCTCACCGTGAACGTCGCGGAGGCCATCAACACGGCGGGAGGCACCGTGGTCGCCAGCGATGGCAAGACGCCGACGCTGAACACCGCGGACGCGAAGAAGGGCCTCGGCCGCCTGGTGGACGCCTACAAGAACGGGGACATCCCCCAGGAGGCGATCACCTACCAGGAGGAGCAGGGACGCCAGGCCTTCGAGGCCGGCAAGCTGCTGTTCCTGCGCAACTGGCCGTACGTCTACAGCCTGGCGAAGACCGACGGAAGCTCGACGGTGAAGGACACCTTCGCCGTCGCCCCGCTCCCCGGTGACGACGGTCCAGGCGCATCCAGCCTCGGCGGTCACAACGCGGCGATCAGCACCTACTCCACGCACAAGGCGACCGCGCACGACTTCCTCGAGTTCCTGGAGAGCGACACGACCCAGAAGTTCTTCGCCACCCAGGGCTCGCTCGCCCCCGTGCGCGCCTCCCTCTACGACGACAGCGCCCTGGCCGAACAGCTGCCCTACCTGCCGACCCTGAAGACGTCGATCGAGCACGCCGTCCCCCGTCCGGTGACGCCGTTCTATCCCGCCGTCACCAAGGCCATCCAGGACAACGCCTACGCCGCCATCAAGGGTGACAAGAGCGTGGACCAGGCGCTGTCGGACATGCAGGCCGCGATCAAGTCCGCCAGCTCCGGCAACTAGAGGGCCACCCATGTCCGCGACCCCCACTGCCGCCCCCAGCCGGCGGCCGGTCCTCCGCGCGGGAGCGAAGAAGGCACGATCCAGCCAGGCACGACTCGCCGTCTACTTGGTCGTGCCCACCCTCGTCCTGCTCGCGGTGGTCATCGGCTATCCGGTCGTCAGCGCGATCGTGATGTCCTTCAAGAACGACGCCGGACTCGACCCGTCAACCGGCCTGTTCGTCCAGGGCGGTTTCGCCGGTGTGCAGAACTATGCGCACTGGCTGCTGCAGGAATGCGGCGGCGGGGGCCCGGGATCCTGTCCGCCCGGCACCCTCGGCGCCCAGTTCTGGAACGCGGCGTTCGTGACCTTCTTCTTCACGGTCGTCACGGTCGTCCTGGAGACGGCCTTCGGATTCTGGATGGCCGTGATCATGAACCGCACGTTCCGCGGGCGCGGACTGGTCCGGGCGGCGATCCTCGTGCCCTGGGCGATCCCGACGGCGGTGACCGCGAAGCTGTGGTTCTTCATCTTCTCGGTCGCCGGCATCGCCAACGCCGTGCTCAACTCGCACATCCTCTGGACGAGCGACGAGTGGGCGTCGCGCTTCGCGATCATCATCGCGGACACCTGGAAGACCACCCCGTTCATGGCCCTGCTGATCCTGGCCGGGCTTCAGCTCATCCCGGAGGAGCTCTACGAGGCGGCGAAGGTGGACGGGGCGGGAGCCTGGCAGCGCTTCACCAGGGTGACCCTGCCGCTGGTGCGTCCCGCGCTCATGGTCGCCATCCTGTTCCGCGTCCTCGACGCGCTACGGCTCTACGACCTCCCGGCCATCCTCACGGGAGGAGGAGGGGGAACGGGCAACGCCACCAGGACCCTGTCCATCCTCGTGGTCGACCAGATCAGGCAGGGATTCAACGCGGCATCCGCCCTGTCCACCATCACCTTCCTCATCATCTTCCTCATCGCCTTCGTCTTCGTCCGGTTCCTCGGCACCAACGTCGTGCGGACGCAGGAAGCCCAGCAGAAGGGGGTGGCCAGATGACCGCCGTCGCCGGTCCCGCGGCCGCACGGGCCGAGGCGGAGGTGCTGAGGACACGGAGTCTCGCGAGGGTGAAGACGGGGCGGCGCAAGGGGACCGCCCAGAGCATCCGCACCGGCATCAGTGCCGCCGTCATCGTGCTCTGGTGCCTGCTGCCCTTCTACTGGATGGTGGTCACCGCCTTCCGCGACGTCGGGTACACCTTCGACACCACGCCGTGGCCGACCCACTTCACCCTGGACAACTTCGCGACGGCCTTCTCGACCTCGCTCGGAAACCACCTCGGCCGCGCGCTCCTCAACAGCCTCTTCATCGGCGCGTGCGTCACGGTGATCGCGCTGCTCATCGGCACCTTCGCCGCCTACGCCCTGGCCAGGCTCGAGTTCCGGTTCAAGGGGATCGTGTTCGGCATCGTCCTCGGCGCATCCATGTTCCCCGGCGTCGCGCTGATCACCCCGCTGTTCCAGTTCTTCACCAACATCCACTGGATGGGCACCTATCAGGCCCTGATCATCCCCAGCATCTCTTTTGTGCTGCCGCTCACCGTCTACGTGCTCACCTCGTTCTTCCGCGAAATGC
Source organism: Lacisediminihabitans sp. (assembly GCF_036404185.1). GTDB lineage: Bacteria > Actinomycetota > Actinomycetes > Actinomycetales > Microbacteriaceae > Lacisediminihabitans. Next base: position 8,685 of record NZ_DASWPB010000035.1, read on the forward strand.
CCTGGGATCTCGAGGAGGCGGCCAGGATCGACGGCTGCACACAGGGGCAGGCGTTCCGGAAGGTGATCCTCCCGCTGGCGGCGCCCGCGGTGTTCACCACCGCCATCCTCGCCTTCATCTCCTCCTGGAACGAGTACCTGATCTCCAGTCAGCTGTCGAGCGACGCGACACAGCCGGTGACGGTGGCCATCGCCAGTTTCGCGGGCAGCCAGCCGCATCAGGAGCCGTATACGGCGGTGATGGCGGCGGGGACCATCGTCACGATCCCCCTGGTCATCCTCGTGCTGATCTTCCAGCGGCGCATCGTCGCCGGACTCACGGCCGGCGGGGTGAAGGGCTGAGCGGATGCGTCCACCGACGCTCATCGAGGCCGTCGACATCGTCCTGGGGATCGTCGGCTTCTTCGCCTTCGCCCTCTTCGTGATCACCGCCATCAGCGAGATCACCGGGGCGGATGCGTTGGGCTACGCCCTGGTGCTGCTCGCGCTTGTCGTCGTGTTGGCGCTGACCATCCTGTGGCGCCGCCGACTGCAGCGGGCCTCAACGGCGGCAGAACCTGACGACGACTAAGAGAGCCGGACGAGCCACGGTGGGTGCCCGTGAACGGCACGGACACCCACCACGCTGTGGGACTCATGGAACACGAACGGGGTCCTTGTGGGCACCCGGCAGGTTCGAGCCGAAGGATGTCCGGAGGACGGCTAGCCAGAAGGTAAGGCTGTCTAGATGGGAACCCGGGAGACGACTCGAGAGCATTCCCGTCGACGCGATGGTCTGGGCGTCGGCGTGTCCTCATTATGGCGGACATCGTCGGAGCCGCGCAAGAGACTTCGTCGGTTAACTCACGAAGGCGCCGTCCCTGTCGGGGCGACGCCTTCGTGAGTCGATCAGAGCCCCGAGGGGGCACCGACTACTTGAGGGTGACGGTGGCGCCGGCCTCTTCGAGCTGGGCCTTCGCCTTGTCGGCGGTCTCCTTGTTGACGCCCTCGAGGACAACGCCGGGGGCGCCGTCGACAACGGCCTTCGCCTCGCCGAGGCCGAGGCTCGTGAGCGCGCGGACCTCCTTGATGACCTGGATCTTCTTCTCGCCGGCGGCCTCGAGGACGACGTCGAAGGAATCCTTCTCCTCGACCTCCTCGACGGGGGCGGCGGGCCCACCGGCCGCGGCGACCGCCACGGGAGCGGCGGCGGTGACCTCGAAGACCTCTTCGAACTTCTTGACGAAGTCACTGAGCTCGATGAGGGTGAGGTCCTTGAACGCGTCGATCAGTTCGTCGCTGGAAAGCTTTGCCATGATTTTTCTCCTTTAATTGGTGATGCGTGTGTGCCGCTGAATCTCGGGTCCCGAGGGATCTCAGTTCGCGGAATCCTGCTTCTCGCGCAGCGCCTCGACCGTGCGAACGGCCTTCGACAGTGGTGCGTTGAACAGATAGGCGGCGCCGAACAGCGAGGCCTTGAAGGCACCGGCCAGCTTGGCCAGCAGCACCTCCCTGGATTCGAGATCGGCGAGCTGGTTGACCTCTTCGGCGCTCAGGGGGTTACCGTCGAAGTAACCGCCCTTCACAACGAGGAGGGGGTTTGCCTTGGCGAAGTCGCGCAGGCCCTTGGCGACGGCGACCGGGTCACCGTGGACAAATGCGATCGCGGACGGTCCCACGAGGTGCTCGTCGAAGGACGAGATCCCCGCGGCGTTCGCCGCGATCTTGGTCAGCGTGTTCTTCACCACGGCGTACGTTGCGTTCTCACTGATGCTCGTGCGCAGCTGCTTGAGCTGGGCAACGGTGAGGCCGCGGTACTCGGTCAGCAGGACGGCACTCGAGTCGCGGAACTTGTCCGTGAGCTCGGCAACCGAAGCTTCCTTGTTCGCCATGTGGCTCCTTGTGTTGGTTTCGTGGCTTCCGGACCGGCCGATCCTGTCAACGGCTTCGCAAACGAAAAAAGCTCCGGCGCAAGCGCACGGAGCACAACCCAAGGGCGGTTTCTCTGGTACACCTGCGCAGGTCTTCGCACTATGCGAACCTTCGATCGACGGCAACGACTGGTAAAAGTCG
>NZ_DASWPB010000036.1:0-10978 GCF_036404185.1 Lacisediminihabitans sp.
GGACATCGGCCTCGAGACGGAGTTCGCCGGGCCGCTCGTCGACGGCATCGTCGACACTCTCCACCGCCACGACCCGGGGGCGCCGGTGCTGCCGTACATGCTCTCCGCGGGCACCGACAACAAGGCGCTCAGCAAGCTCGGCATCAAGGGCTACGGTTTTGCGCCGCTGCGCCTTCCCGCCGATCTCGATTTTCCGGCGATGTTCCACGGCGTTGACGAGCGGGTCCCACTCGACGCGTTAGTGTTTGGCAGGCGAGTCCTCACGGACCTGCTGCTCACTTACTGACAGACAAGGACCGCCGTGGGATTCATCAATGCGATCATCCTCGGGCTCGTGCAGGGGCTGACCGAGTTCCTGCCGATCTCCTCCAGCGCCCATCTGCGCATCGTCGGGATCTTCCTCGGGACGGGGGCAGACCCGGGCGCCGCGTTCACCGCGATCATCCAGCTCGGTACCGAGGCCGCGGTCGTCGTCTACTTCGCGGCCGACCTCTGGCGCATCATCTCGAGGTGGTTCCTCGCCCTGTTCGGGCGCATCCCGCGAAACGACACCGAGGCGAAGCTGGGCTGGTTCATCATCTTCGGCTCGATCCCGATCGTGGTCCTCGGCCTGCTCTTCCAGAACACGATCGAGACCACGTTCCGCTCGCTCTGGATCATCGCGTTCACCCTCATCGTCTTCGGCATCCTGCTCGGCATCGCCGACTACGTCGGGGCCAAGAAGCGACGTCTCAAGGACCTCAACGTCCCACACGCGACCGTCTTCGGTCTCGCCCAGTCGTTCGCCCTCATCCCCGGGGTGTCGCGGTCGGGAGGCACGATCACCGCGGGTCTCTTCCTCGGCTACGAGCGTCGGGCCGCCGCACGCTATTCCTTCCTGCTGGCGATCCCCGCGGTCTTCGGCAGCGGACTCTACGAGCTGTACAAGACGATCAAAGAGCCGTGCGTCTCGGCCGCGGCCGGCTGCGCCCCGGAGGTCTTCACCGGCGCGGAGACCGCCGTCGCGACGGTCGTGGCCTTTGTGGTCGGCCTCGTCGTGATCGCGTTCTTCATGGGGTACATCTCCAAGCGGTCCTTCCTGCCGTTCGTGATCTACCGCCTCCTGCTGGGCTGTGCCCTCATCGTGCTCCTCCTGACCGGCGTTCTGCAGCCGCTGTAGTCTGGGACTTCGGAAACGGAGAGCCTATGCGGTGCTGGCGGGCGTCACGGTGACGGAGCGGCAGGCCCTCGTCGACGCGAAGCGCGCACTCGCCTTCTCCTTCGAATCGGGCACGAACCTGTGCGATCCGTTCCTCTCGGTGGTCCCGGTCACCGGGGCAGCGGTCTCCGTTCTCGCGATCCCCTCCGCCCAGTCCACGGTCTGCGCGAGCGACGGGATGGCCGCCCACCTCGATGAGCTCCAGTTCGATCTGGGAGAGGGGCCGTGCTGGGAGGCGCTTGCGGCCAGACGCCCCGCGCTGCACGGTGATCTCCAGGGAGAGGTTGCCCCGCTCTGGCCGGCCTTCTCGGCGGCGGTCCGCGACGACGAGGTCGGCGCGATGTACGCCTTCCCCCTGGTGCTCGGCTCCCTGGAGATCGGGGCGATCGACCTCTACTCGACGACCTCGGGACGGCTGACCCGCGGCCAGGTGACCGACACCGTCGCCCTCACGCAGGTCGCGGCCTGGCAGGTGCTCCGGCGCATCCTCGCCGATGCCGAGACCGGCGAGGGCGGCTCGGCCTCCTCCCGCCGCGAGATCCACCAGGCGACGGGGATGGTGCTCGCCCAGCTCGACATCGCCGCCCACGACGCCCTGCTGCTCCTTCGCGCTCACGCCTTCTCGACCGGTCGCTCGGTGCGCGAGGTCGCGAACGACGTCGTCGAGCGTCGGCTCAGTTTCACCCCCGAACCACAGTCCCAGGACGATACCCGGGAGTAGGCTTGGGGGATGGTTGCGGAGACCCGCGAGGGGCGTCTGGTGAACACCTTCGTGACCCTCGCCGACACTCTCGTGGCTGGGTATGACGTGGTGGATCTGCTCCAAAGTCTCGTGGAGGCCTGTGCCGAACTGCTCGATGCGTCGGCGGCGGGCCTCATGCTCTCGGACGAGTCCGGCGAGCTGGCCGTTGTCGCCTCGACGAGCGAGAGAAGCCGGCTGGTCGAGATGATGCAGTTGAGCTCGGGGCACGGTCCCTGCGTCGAGGCCTTCACCACTGGGACGGTCGTCGCCCTCGACGACGTGACCGACGTGTCCGAGCTCTGGCCGGACTTCTATCGGGAGGCGGTCGCGCAGGGGTTCCGCTCCGTCCACGCCTTTCCGCTGCGCCTGCGGGGAACCGTTCTCGGAACCCTCAATCTCTTTCGCTCCGAGACGGGTCTGCTGAGCGACGACGACGTCTCGGCCGCACAGGGGCTGGCCGATGTCGCGACCATCGGCATCCTGCAGGAGCGGGCGATCCGCGAGAATGCGATCGCGAAGGAACAGCTTCAGCACGCCCTCGACAGCCGGGTGGTCATCGAGCAGGCCAAGGGGGTCATCGCCCAGATGAACGACGTCGACATGGACGAGGCCTTCCGCCTCCTCCGTGGCCACGCGCGCAGCAACAACCTCAACCTGCGGGACGTCGCCGACGAGGTCGTGAAGAGGGCACTGAGGCTCTAACGGATCGGCGCATCTGCGGGTAGCGTGGATGCCGTTGCTCCAGACCCCGGCAACGCGTTTACGACGACATGTTGCGAGGTCCCATGAGCACGGCACCCGAAGACGACGAGCCAACCCCCGAGCGGATGGCAGGCGACGAGGCATCCGAGGATGAGGCCACGAGCCCAGCCGGCGGCGCCATCCGTGCGGAGGCCTTCACGGCGGAGGAGGCCCAGGCACACGTCGAATGGTCGGAGGGCGCCGACTTCGACTGAGCCGCCGCCCTCGCCTAAGCTTCACTGGTGAGAGCCTGGACCCGACCCGCCGTACCCACGATCCCCGGGGATGGCCGGGTGGCCAGACTCTTCGACTCCATTGAGGGGCGGGTGGTGGAGACCCGGCCGGACGGCATCGCCAGCATCTACGTCTGCGGCATCACGCCATACGACGCGACCCATCTCGGGCACGCGGCGACCTACCTCGCCTTCGACACGCTCATCCGGCTCTGGCTCGACGCCGGCTTCGAGGTCCGCTACGTGCAGAACACAACCGATGTCGACGACCCGCTCCTCGAGCGGGCGGCGAGGGACGGGATGGACTGGCGTCTGCTCGCCGAGGAACAGACCGACCTCTTCCGCGCGGACATGGAACGGCTGAGGGTCATCCCGCCCGATCACTACGTCGCCGTCACCGAGGTCGTCGGGGAGGTGGCGGAGGCCGTCGCCCGGCTCGAGCGGGAGGGCGTCGCCTATCGGGTCGGCAGCGATGAGGCCGGCGACGACCTGTACTTCGACAGCGGGTTCCACAACCCCGCCTGGCAGCTCGGTGCCGAGAGCGGTCTCGATCGGGAGACGATGCTGGTCCTCAGCGCCGAGCGCGGCGGCGACCCCGACCGTGCAGGCAAGCGCGATCCGCTCGACCCGCTGCTCTGGCGCGCGGAGCGTCCGGGGGACCCGGCATGGGACTCCGTGCTCGGTCGTGGGCGCCCCGGCTGGCACATCGAGTGCTCGGTGATCGCGCTCGAGCACCTTCCCGCCACGATCACCGTGAACGGGGGAGGCTCGGACCTCGTGTTCCCGCACCACGAGTTCAGCGCGGGGCACTCGGCGGCGCTCACCGGTCATCCCCTCGCCAGGCTCTACGCGCACGCCGGCATGGTCGGCTACCGCGGGGAGAAGATGAGCAAGTCGCTCGGCAACCTCGTGCTCGTGTCCCGGCTCGCCTCGGACGGGGCCGACCCCAGGGCCATCCGCCTCGCCCTGCTCGGGCAGCACTACCGTAGCGATTGGGAGTGGACGGATGCGCACCTCACGGCGGCCGACGGACGGCTCGCCTCCTGGGCCGCGTGGGCCGCGGCCCCGGCCGATCTGCCGGACGACGGATTCGTCGGCGAGCTCCGGGAGACGCTCTCCGAGGACCTCAACACCCCCGGAGCGATCGACCTCGTCGATGCCCGGCTCGCGGCGGGGCTTCCGGCGACGACCCCCATCGTCCGGGCCATCGACGCCCTGCTCGGCATCGACCTGATGGCTGGCTAGCGCGGCGCCACCGGGTACCACCGGCCGCCGTCGCGACGGGTCACCAGGAAGGAGACCACCTCGGCCACCGCCCTGGTGCCCTCCACCGTGCGGCGCGCGATCGCGAGCGCCGTGTCGTCCTCACCGGTGAAGCGGATCGTCACCCTGGCCGAACCGCTCACGACGGCGAGATCGGCCGCCTCGACCGTCGTCAGCGTCGCGGCAGCAGCCGCGGCCGTCGGCACAACGCTCTGCGGCGCCGTCCCCGCGGCGAGCGCACCGATGGTCATGATCACGCGGAACGAGGGCATCGTTCCTCAGTCTTTGGGGCGACGATCGTCCGGGCCGGTCGGTCCGTTCGGCCCGGCAGACCCACCCGTCCCTCGCCCGTCCGCCTTGCCGTCGCGGCGGCGGAGATACCGCTCGAACTCCTGGGCGATGGCCTCCCCGCTCGCCTCCGGAGAGTCGACCGTGTCCCGCGCCGCCTCGAGCTGGGCGATGTAGCTGGCCATCTCCTCGTCCTCGCTGGCGAGCGCGTCGATCCCGCTCTCCCACGCCGCCGACTCGTCGACCAGGTCGCCCCGGGGGATGACCACGTCGATGACCTCCTCGAGCTTGTCGACGATCGCGAGCGTCGCCTTGGGGGAGGGGGCGTTGTGCACATAGTGGGGGACGGATGCCCAGATCGAGACCGTGGGGATGCCCGCGTTCTCCGCCGCCTCACCCAGGACGGAGAGAATGCCCACCGGCCCCTCGTACGCGCTCTTCTCGACCGCGAGCTCGCGGCGCACCTCGGCGTTCTCGCTCGTCATGAAGACCGAGATCGGCCTCGTGTGCGGCACGTCGGCGAGCATCGCCCCCAGGAACACCACACCCTGGATCCGGTTCTCGATGACGACCTGCATGATCTCGGCGGTGAAGCTCTTCCAGTTACGGGACGGCTCGGTGCCGAGCAGCAGGTAGACGTTCGAGTTGTTGTTCGCGCTCACGTCGAGCTGCGCGTCCTCGGCAAGACCGGGGGAGGACTGCCCGAGCACCGCCGTCGGCCCGTACACCATGACGCTCGGCCAGACCAGGAGGCGGTTGCCCTCGTCGTCCGAGGCGACGGTGGGACGGTTGAACTGGTAGTCGAAGTAGCGCTCCGCATCGATCTCGGCGATCGGATAGACGTCGAGCAGGTCCTTGAGCATGCTCACCGCACCGCTCGCGGCCTCTCCCGCGTCGTTCCAGCCCTCGAAGGCGACGACCAGAAGCCGCCCCTTCAGGATTCCCGTTTGTGACACTCGACACCTTTGCTGCGCCGGACGCTGTGACCGACTCTTCCGTCAAGGATAGAACGCCCACCCGTCTAAACTCGTGTTCCGTGACCGATCTTCTGCCCGCCGCCGTCCTCTGGGACATGGACGGAACCCTCATCGACTCCGAGCCGTACTGGATGAGCTCGGAGACGGAGCTCGTGGAGTCCTTCGGTGGCGTCTGGCGGCACGAGGACGCCGTCACCCTGGTCGGAGCCGGCCTCCTGCATTCCGCCGCGGTGCTGCGGGGCAGGGGGGTCGACCTCTCCGATCAGGAGATCATCCAGCGGCTCACCGATCGTGTGCTCGAACAGATCGAGGCCGCCGTGCCCTGGCGCCCAGGAGCCAGGAAGCTGCTCGCCGAGCTGGGGGAGGCGGGCATCCCCACGGCGCTTGTCACGATGTCGATCAGGAGGATGGCCGACAGCATCAACGCCGCCCTGCCCGCCGGATCGTTCACCCGGATCGTCGCCGGCGACGAGGTGACCCATGCCAAGCCGCATCCCGCCGCCTATCTGCGCGCCGCGGAGCTCCTCGGCGTGGAGGCGAGCCGGTGCATCGCCATCGAGGACTCGACGACCGGCCTGGCCTCCGCCGTCGCATCCGGGGCCGTCTGCATCGGCGTTCCGCTGCACGTGCCGCTCGAGGACAGCCTCGGCTACACGATCTGGCCGACGCTGGAGGGCAGGACGGTCGACGACCTCGGCCGCCTCTACGCCGCGTCGCAGGAGAGCGCGGCGTGAGCGCCGAGCGCCGGCAGAGCGGGCCGTTCCGCGCGGGCGACCGCGTCCAGCTGACCGGCCCGAAGGGCAGGCTCAACACCGTCACCCTGGAGCCGGGCAAGGTCTTCCACACCCATCGCGGAATGGTCGATCACGACGCGCTCATCGGACAGCCGGATGCCTCGGTCGTCACCGCGACGAACGGGGACGAGTACCTCGCCCTGCGCCCCCTGCTCGCCGACTTCGTCATGTCGATGCCGAGGGGCGCCGCCATCGTCTATCCCAAGGACGCCGCGCAGATCCTCGGCCTCGGCGACATCTTCCCCGGAGCAAAAGTGGTCGAGGCGGGCGTCGGCTCCGGCGCGCTGAGCCTGTGGCTGCTGCGCGGCATCGGCCCGACCGGCAGCCTGCTCTCGTTCGAGCGCCGCCCCGAGTTCGCCGATGTCGCCCGCGGCAACGTGGTGAGCTTCCTCGGGGCGGAACCGTCGAACTGGACCGTCACCGTCGGCGACCTGGTCGAGTCGCTGCCCTCCGCCGTCGAGCCGGGATCCGTCGACCGGATCGTGCTCGACATGCTCGCGCCCTGGGAGTGCCTCGACGTCGTCGCCGACGCGTTGACCCCCGGGGGAGTGCTGCTGTGCTACATCGCGACGGTCACGCAGCTCTCGCGGGTGGCCGAGGCCGTCCGCGGCACCGGCCTGTTCACCGAGCCGCTCTCCTCGGAGACGATGGTGCGCGGATGGCACGTGGAGGGACTCGCGGTCCGGCCGGATCACCGGATGGTCGCCCACACCGGGTTCCTCATCACGGCTCGCCGGCTCGCCCCCGACACCGTTCCTCCGCAGCTGAAGCGCCGCCTGTCCAAGTCCGACTACAGCGACGAGGACGTGGAGGCCTGGACGCCGGGAGCGCTCGGAGAACGCAGCGTCACCGACAAGCGACTGCGCAAGACCGCCCGCCAGGCGCAGGCGACCGCCGATCACGCGGTCGCCGCCGAGGAGAATTCGCAGCCGGAGGCACCCTAGAATTGGCACGTTGTCTCACCGATCGAAATGAGGATTCGTGCGCAAGACCACAGCGCTGATCGCCGCCCTGGCCGTGTTGGCCGGCCTCACCGCCTGCGCGGACGGCACGACGGCCGCCGGCTGCAATCCGCTCGTCTCCTCCGGCTCGGCGTCCTCGGTCGTCACGGCGACGGGAAAGTTCGGTGTCGCGCCCAAGGTGACGATCCCCACCCCGCTGTACACGAAGAAGACGGAGAAGTCGGTCATCATCGCGGGCAAGGGCGCCGCGGTCCAGAACGGGCAGCCCGTCGTGGTCGACGTCACCATCCTCAACGCGACGAACAGCACGGTGTTGCAGACCACCGACTACTCCAAGGGCGGCGGGAGCCTGCTGACGGTCGGCTCCTCCAGCTTCCCCGCCGTGAGTGACGGCCTCCAGTGCGCGACCGTCGGATCGCGGATCGCCGTGGTCGGCTCGCCCAAGGACAGCCACAGCGGCCAGGCCGATCCGACGAACGGCATCGCCAAGAACGACTCCTTCGTCTACGTCATCGACGTCAAGTCCGCTTTCCCGGCCAGGGCCGACGGCTCGAACCGCGTCCCGCAGAGCGGATTCCCCGCTGTCGTGCTCGCGCCGAACGGCGCCCCGGGCATCACACTGCCGGACGAGACCGCGCCGAAGACCCTCAAGGCCGAGGTGCTCAAGCAGGGTGACGGCAAGACGGTCAAGAACGGGGACTACCTCGTGGTCAAGTACACCGGCGTCGGCTGGACAGACAAGACCGTCTTCGACTCTACCTGGAAGACCGATGAGGCATCCGTCATCCAGGTCGGCTCCACGAGCGTCGTGCCCGGCCTGTCGAAGGAGCTGATCGGTCAGAAGGCCGGCTCGCAGGTCCTCATCGTCGTTCCGCCGAAGGAGGCCACCGTGGCCGACGGCAGCGGGACGGCTCCGGCGGGGGAGACCCTCGTCTACGTCGTCGACGTTCTCGGCGTCGTCCAGTAAGCAACTCCTCCAGACACGGCCGGGTGTCTTCCGAAGTTCCCACAAACTAGGATTTCCCTCGTGTCAGCTAGCAGCGCCCCGGTTCCCGCAGAGGAACGACTCTTCAGCCTCGTGCTGGCGCTCCTGGCGACGGAGACCGGCCTGACCAAGGGCGAGGTGCTCTCGACGGTACAGGGCTACCGCCAGCGCTATCGCGCCGGCGGCGACAACTCCAACCTCGAGCGCCAGTTCGAGCGCGACAAGGACGACATCCGCGACCTGGGTGTTCCGCTCGAGACGGTCGCCGACCCCGGCGACTCCGGAAACAATCAGAACCTCCGCTACCGCATCCCGCGCGGCGCCTACGAGCTCCCCGACGACATCACCTTCTCCGCAGAGGAGACCACGCTGCTCGGACTGGCGGCGATGGTGTGGCGGGAGGGCTCGCTCTCCACCGAGTCCCGCAGGGCGGTAATGAAGCTCAGGGGCCTCGGCCTCGTCTCCGACGAACCCGTCCTCGGGTACGCACCGCGGCTCAGGGCACGGGACGCCGCGTTCGAGCCGCTCCGCGCCGCGCTGGAGAAGAACACGATCGTGCGATTCGCCTACCTGAAACCGGGGGAGGCGCAGGCGAGGGTGCGCACCGTCGCGCCGCTCGCGCTCGTCCAGCACCAGGGCCGCTGGCACCTGCACGCGCAGGAGCCGGACAGCGGCCTGACCAAGACCTTCCTGCTCCGCCGGATCGTGAGCCAGATCACCACGACGGGCGCGACCTTCCCCGCCCCGAGCGGGGACCGCACGGCGCAGGCGCTCAGGGAGCTCGACGAGGTGTGGGAGTCGCACACGGCGGACGTCGAGGTGATCGCCGACTCCGACGCGGCGACCAGACTGCAGAAACGCCGGGGAACGGTGGTCCTGCCGTCCGGTGCGCTGCGGCTGCACTATTCCGACGCCAACATCTTCGCCGACGAGCTCGCCGGATACGGCCCGGAGGTCCTCGTGCTCTCGCCGCCCGTCCTCCGCGCCGCCGTGCGGGCCAGGCTGCTGCAGACTGTCGCCGTGCACACGGACACCGAACACTCGATCGCCGAACACCCCGGGGAGGCCGGCAATGGCTGACAGACGAACGGCACCGCTGCACGCGAGGGACAAACTGGCCTTCCTGCTCTCCCTCGTCCCCTTCCTCATCGAGCACGAGAGCATCAGCGTCACGGACGCGGCTGAGCACTTCGGCGTCCCGGCCCAGCAGGTGCGCGAGGCCGTCGAGCTCATCGCCGTCTCCGGCATCCCGGGGGAGACGGGGCAGTACCAGCACGGCGACCTGTTCGACCTCGCCTGGGACGACTTCGAGGAGAACGATCAGATCGTCCTCACCCACCGCGTCGCCATCGACGACGCGCCGCGATTCTCCGGACGCGAGGCGGCCGCCCTCATCGCCGGGCTGCAGTATCTTTCCGGGCTGCCGGAGAACGCCGACCGCACGGCGATCGCGAGCCTCATGGCCAAGCTGTCCCGCGGCGCCTCCGCGCTGCCCAGCCAGCTGGCCGTCGAGGGGTCGGAGTCGGATGCGACCCTCGCGCTCATCCGGCAGTCGGTGGCGGAGGGGGTGCAGATCGAGTTCGACTATCTCAACGCCCGCGGAGAGCACGAGCACCGTCTGGTCGATCCGCTGCGGATCGAATCGGTGGATGCCGACTGGTACCTGCGCGGCTGGTGCCACCTGCGTGAGGGCATCCGCACCTTCCGTCTCGATCGCATCGGCAATCCGCAGATCACCTCGGAGCCGATCGCCTTCCATGCCGGGGACGTGCAGCTGCCCGACGCCCTGTTCGAGGGCTCGGTCGACGATCTCTCCGTCACGATCGACGTCGCCCCGGCGGCGGTCCCGCTGCTCGCCGACTACGTCCCCGACGATGCCCCCTCGTCCCAGATCGACGGTCGGGTGCGCACCTCGCTCCGGGTCTCGCACTATCACGGCCTCAAGCGGCTGGTCGGCGGGATGCCGGGGGTCGTCCGGGTGGTCGAGCCGGAGGATGCGCGCAGGGCCGTCGCCGACTGGGCCGCGGCGGGAGCCGCCCGTTACGAGGAGAGCTGATGCCCTGGTGGTCGTGGCTGCTCATCTGGGGCCTGCTCGTGCTCGCGGTGATCGCCATGCTCGTGCTGTTCGCCGTGTGGCTGTTCCGTAAGCTGATGTCGGTGTTCGACGCCCTCGAGGAGCTCGCCACGAAGGCGGAGATCCTCGAGCGGGCCGCCGAACCTGCGCGGGACCACTACGAGATCGCCGCCCTCCGCCCGCGCTCCGACGTGCAGGCCGAACGGGAGTCGCTCCGGCTTCGCCGCGATGCGCGGCGGGAACAAAGGCATCGGAATCGATTGGATCGCGCGCGCAGGATAACTAAGCTGGACGCAAGCACGCGCCGGTGGTTCACCGACGAGTGACAGCCACATCCCGGCTACCCGGCGGTAGACTGCCTGGAGCAGTCACGATTCGTTAGGACACAACATGCTCCGTGATCTCACCGGCTGGCACGCCCTCATCCTGCTGGTCATCATCGTCCTGATCTTCGGCGCGTCCAAGCTCCCAGGGCTCGCGAAGAGCGTCGGCCAGTCCATGAAGATCTTCAAGAGCGAGATCAAGTCGACCGACGAGTCACAGAAGCCGGCCGACGGCCCCCAGCTCAACGAGACTTCGCCAGAGGTTCGCGCCCAGACGGACGCCACGAAGTCCAGCACCAGACCATAGCCTCCGTGGCAACACGCACCAGAAGAGGTGCGGGCCCCGGAGCCCGGATGTCGCTCGGGCAGCACCTTCTCGAACTCCGCAAACGCCTCTT
>NZ_DASWPB010000037.1:0-15162 GCF_036404185.1 Lacisediminihabitans sp.
CACGGCGGATGCGTCGAGGACGTCTGGTGCGCGATCTCCGCGGTGATCGACCTGCTGCCGGATTCCTCGCGCCGGATCGACCTGATGGGTGGCAGCTTCGGCGGCGGCATCGGGGTGATGGCCACCGCCTGGGATCCGCGCATCCGCTCGGCGGTCGTCGACGTGCCGAGCTTCGGCAACCACCCGGTGCGGGTCACCATCCCCTGCGAGGGCAGCGGCGAGGCGGTGCGACGGCGCTGGCTGGTGGATCCGACGGTCCTCGACGTGCTCGCCTATTTCGACTCGGCTAGCTGCGCGCGTTTCGTCACCGTGCCCGTGCTGGTCGCCCCCGCCCTGCGCGACCCCGTCGTTCCCCCGGCCGGTCAGTGGTCGGTGTACGACGCGCTCGGCGGCGAGAAGGAGCTGTTCACGCTGACCGCCGGCCACGTGGCCTATCCCGGCGAGGCGGTCGAGCACGCGGCCTTCGAGCGGACGAGCCTGGCCTTCCTCGCGGATTCGCCGTAACCGCACGCGCTGGTATAGTCGTTGAGTTGGGTTTTCCCGACGAACGCGCCCGTAGCTCAGCGGATAGAGCAATTGACTACGGATCAATAGGTCGGGGGTTCAAATCCCTCCGGGCGCACATCTAAAACGGGTCGGACCAGCATTCTTCGTGGATGGTGGAATGGCCCGTTTTTTGTTGCCCACATCTCGCCACCCGTGGATGCGCCATCAGGGGAGCACTCGAAGCGCATCCGGGTGGCGGGTTCGTGGCGGCCCGATGGCGGGCCCGTGTCGTGGCGTCTCCTTGCGAGTGCTTCTAGCGTTGCAGGCATGAACATCGTGAACGGCAAGAATGACACGAGGGTCAGCCAGCTGCGCAGGAGTGCCGGCTGGACGCAGGAGCGACTGTCCGAGCGCAGCGGCGTCCCGGTGCGCACGATTCAGCGCCTGGAGGCCGGCAACGAGACGAGCTTGGAAACGCTCTCCCGTGTCGCTGATGCTTTTAAGGTCGACGTGAACGAGCTATTCGTCAGAGCCGAGGGGGACGAGTTCGTCGCCGCCATCGATGGCTTGGATGAGCGCCGTGCGCGACTGCGCCACCGCCGGTCAGCACTGACCGTCGTCGGTTGGGGGTTGATCGCGATCGGCGTTCTGGTGGGCGTCGGCGGCGTCGCCACGAATCCGGGCCATCTCTTCACATATGCGATCGGAGGCTTGATCGTCGTCACCGCGGGGCTGTGGCTGCTTCCTGCTCGGCCTCCGTGGATACCGGTCGTCGCAGTGTGGATGACGGCGGCTGTCACTGTCGTCTACATGCTCACCCCGGGATGGGAATGGTGGGTGTACGGCTGCGCAGCAGTGGTCGTCATCGCAGCCGGCGCCCTGTTCACGTGGTTGCTCGCCGCTCAGAAGGAGCAAAGCGCGTGACCAGCTTTGCCACCCTATGAGTGTCGGGTGCCTGCGCGTGTTCGCTTTGTGTTCAGCAGGAAGAAGGAGGTCATGAGAGCGTTATTGATAGTCGAATCGTGTTTCGGCAACACGAAAACGATCGCCGAGGCGATAGCCGCCGGTATGGAGGAATCGGGCGCTCAGGTCCAGATCGCACGTGTCGATACGGCCGCTCAAGACGTGCTCGCCACTATCGACCTTCTGATTCTCGGAGCACCCACGCACAATCGAGGACTGTCGACGACGGCAACGAGGCGAAAGGCCGCCGCCGCCGGCGCCGTCCACAGCCAGACCGGGATGCGCGAATGGCTCGACGGTGTCGTCCTCGCCGCTCCGGACCCGATGGTCGCCGCATTCGACACCGGCAGCGGGCGAGGCCGGCTCAGCGGGTCCGCGGCCACATCGATTGCGCGGCTCCTTGCGCGTCGCGGGATCTCGTGCCGCACGAAAGCGTTTGTCGTCGGTGGTGTTCAAGGTCCGCTGGCCCCGGGAGAAATCGAGAAGGCGAAGGACTGGGGGAGGACCCTCATCCGTGACTGACCATTCCACACGATGCCGGCAGGTAGCGGCACAGGCCTGAGGCGTTCTCGGTGCCGGCCTCGCCCGATCGACTTTCCGGGGTTGTCAGTCGTCGCTGCCGCTGAGATCCTCCAGGAACCGGATGACCGTCTCACGTTCGGCCGGGGTGAGGCGCGCGGCCGCATCGAATCGTCGGGCATGCGTCCGCCCGATCGTCTCGCGGACCTGTTCGTGCGTCTGCTTGGTGATGGTGATCATCTTGGCGCGACGGTCGGTCGGGTGGGGGGAGCGTTCGATGTGCCCCGCGGCGGCCAGGCGGTCCAGGAGTTTGGTCGTGGAAGCGGTGGAGATGTTCAGATGCTCGGCGAGCGCTCCCGGGGTGACGACGACATCCTGATTCTTCGACGCGACGAGGAATCGGAGTGCCTTCATGTCCGTCTCGTTGAGGTCGAGACTGTTGCGCGACCGGAAGCTGACGGCCTGCTCGGCCTCGCGCCAGCGACGGATGCCCAGCAGCACGCGGACGACCTGGGCGATCTCCGCCTCGTCCAGCCCGGAGTAGTCCACGAGTTCTTGATGCGGGTCGAGGATGCGGGGGTCGAGCATCGCCTCGACGAGCCGGGAGGGCTTGGGGCGGGGCTCGTTCACCCGATTAAGTGTATGCACAAAGAAAGATGCTTGCTAAGCTATTTATTAGCTAGGCTAGAGGAACAGTCGAGGGGGACCAGGGGTGGTTGCGATGGACGAGGACGAACGGCCCACGGGGCAGGTGCTGTGAAGACGCTGACGGCACCGCGGTCCAGCGTGTCCGACTGCGTCGCCCGGGTCGCGACGGGGATCTCCGATTTCTTCGATGAGAAGGAGGCTCTGGCGCTGCCCTATGGGCGTCGTTACCCCGAGCTCTGGGCGGCCGCGCGACGATCGAGCGAGGGCGGCAAACGCATCCGTCCTGCCTTGGTGATCCACGCGTACAAGGCCCTGGGCGGCACCCGCGACGACGACGTGGTGACCGTGGCGACGGCCTTCGAACTCTTGCACACGGCCTTCGTGCTGCACGACGATGTCATCGACGGCGACACGGTTCGGCGGGGGCAGCCGAACCTCGTCGGCGCGTTTTCCGCCCACGCCTCCGGTCGGGGTGCGACCGCGACCTCCGCGGCGACCTGGGGCGAGGCCTCCGCGATCGTTGCGGGGGACCTGCTGATCTACTCCGCCCAGGCGCACATCGCCCGGCTGGACATCCCGGGGAGCACCCGCGTCGCGCTGTTGGATCTCCTCGAGGAGTGCATGTTCGTCACGGCAGCGGGGGAACTCGCCGACGTCGCGTTCAGCACCGCGGTGGAGCCGCCCGTGCTGTCCGAGGTGCTGTCGATGACCCAGTGGAAGACGGCGCACTACTCGTTCCAGGATCCCCTGCGAGCCGGAGCGATCCTCGCCGGCGCGGGCGATACGACCCTGACCGCCCTGGGCGACTACGGGCGCCACATCGGCATCGCCTTCCAACTGCGGGACGACCTCCTGGGGGTCTTCGGCAGCGAGCGGCTGACCGGGAAGAGCGTCACGAGCGACCTGCGCGAAGGAAAGATCACCCCTCTCATGTGTTACGCCCTGCAGTGCGACGACACCGGCGAGCTGCGGGACATCCTTGCTCGCGAGGACGTCACCGAGCCGGATGCGCGGCGCGCTCGGCGGATCCTGACCAGCAGCGGGGCACGCGACTTCATCGAGGGCCTCATCGACGACTACACCCGGCGGGCGATGGCTGCGATCGACTCGCCTCTCGTCCCGGAGAGCCTGCGGATGCAGCTGGAGACGGTGGCGCGGAAGGCCGGTGAGCGCTCGGCATGACAGCGCGCCGAGGGGATGCCGCATCCGGCCTCGCCCTGTACTCGCGCGCCGCGCAGAAGAGCTCGGCGGGCATCATCCGGGAGTACTCGACCTCGTTCGGGATGGCCAGCCGGTTGCTGGGCCGACGCATCAGGCCGCACATCGAGAACATCTACGGGTTGGTGCGCATCGCCGACGAGATCGTCGACGGCGCCGCCGCCGAGGCCGGAGCGGATCTCCGCACGCAGCGCGCCCTGCTCGACGCTCTGGAGACGGAGACCGGCCTGACCGTGCAGACCGGCTACAGCACCAATCTGATCGTGCACTCCTTCGCCTCGACCGCCCGGACGGTGGGCATCGGGAACGAGCTGACCGGGCCGTTCTTCGCATCCATGCGCCGTGACCTCGACCCCGCCGACTTCACGGCCGAAGGAGTCCGGGACTATATCTATGGCTCCGCGGAGGTCATTGGGCTCATGTGCCTGAGGGTGTTCCTCGACGGTGTCCCCTGTGATCCGGCCCGGCGCGAACGACTGGAGGAGGGCGCCAGGCGGCTGGGCTCGGCGTTTCAGAAGATCAATTTCCTGCGCGATCTGCGGGCGGATCGAGACGAGCTGGGCCGGAATTACTTTCCCGGGATCGATCCGGAGCGCCTCACCGAGTGTGAGAAGTGGGAGCTGGTCGCGGACATCGACTCCGACCTCGCCGCCGCCGCCGCTGTCATCCCGGAACTGCCGCGGAGCTGCCGGACGGCCGTTCGCGCCGCTCACAGCCTCTTCGGCGCCCTGACGAGACGCATGCGGATGATGTCGGCGGCGGAACTGCTGCGGAGACGCATCCGCGTGCCCGCCGCGACCAAGCTGCGCATCGTGGTCCGGGCGGCGACCGGCATGAGGATCCGGGGAGTCTCGTGACCGGCGGCCAGGGGGCGCGGAAGACGGCGGTCGTGATCGGCGGAGGCATCGCCGGGCTCGCAACCGCGGCGCTCCTCGCGCGGGAGGGCCTCCAGGTGACCCTGCTCGAGGCGAACGACGACGTCGGCGGCCGTGCCGGCAGCTGGCAGAGCGACGGCTTCCGCTTCGATACCGGGCCGTCGTGGTACCTCATGCCGGAGGTGTTTGATCACTTCTACCGCCTGCTCGGCACGTCCAGCGCCGAGCAGCTCACGCTGACGCGGCTCGACCCGGGCTACCGGGTGTTCTTCGAGAAGCATCCCGAGGCGGTCGACATCGTGGCGGACCGGGAGGCGAACCTCGGCACCTTCGAACGGATCGAGCCCGGTGCCGGTGCCGCGCTGGACCGCTATCTCGTCTCGGCGAAGGACACCTACCGGATCGCCGTGCATCGTTTCCTCTACAGCACCTTCGCCTCTCCGGTGACCCTTCTGGTGCCCGACGTGCTCAAACGGGCCGCGCGGCTGGGCCGACTGCTGCTGCAACCGCTGGACCGCTTCGTCGGCCGGTACGTGACGGATGGTCGGCTGCGCCAGATCCTCGGCTACCCGGCTGTCTTCCTCGGCTCGTCCCCGTCGATGACGCCGAGCCTGTACCACCTGATGAGTCATCTGGACCTGGAGGACGGCGTCTACTACCCGGATGGCGGATTCGCCGCGGTGATCGACAGCATCGCCCGCCTGGCCGAGGGCGAGGGAGTGCGGATCGTCACGGGATCGCGGGTGACCGCGATCACCACGGCCGAGGTCCGAGGTCGGGCCACGGTCACTGGGGTCGACGTCGCCGACGACGATGGCGCCGTGCGGCACCAGGCGGCCGACGTGGTCATCTCGGCCGCCGACCTGTATCACACCGAGACGGAACTGCTGCCCGAAGGCCTACGCAGCTACCCGGAGCACTGGTGGTCGACGCGGGTGGCTGGCCCAGGGGCCATCCTGGTCTTCCTCGGCGTCCGTGGACGCCTCACCGAGCTCGCCCACCACAGCCTGTTCTTCGTCGAGGACTGGGACGAGAACTTCGGGCGCATCTTCACCGAACCCACGTCGATCCCCGATCCCGCGTCGATCTATGTCTGCCGGACCAGCGCGACCGATCCGAACGTGGCGCCGGAGGGTCACGAGAACCTCTTCGTTCTCGTCCCGGTCCCCGCGGAGCCGAGCATCGGGGCCGGCGGGCTGAACGGTTCGGGAGACCCCGCCGTCGAGGCCGTCGCCGACGAGGTCATCCGGCAGATCGCGACCTGGGCGCACATCCCGGATCTCGCCTCCCGGATCGTGCTGCGCAGGACGGTCGGGCCCGCCGATTTCGACCACGACTTCCACTCCTGGAAGGGCAGCGCTCTCGGACCCGCACACACCCTGCGCCAGAGCGCGTTCCTCCGCGGCAAGAACGTCTCCTCGAAGGTGGATGGGCTGCTCTACGCCGGCGGCACCACCGTTCCCGGGATCGGTCTGCCGATGTGTCTGATCAGTGCGGAGCTGATCATCAAGCGATTGCGTGGAGACACCGGCACGCACGCGCTGCCGGAGCCGCTGTGAGCGTCGTCTATCTGCTGTGTCTGGTGGCGGCTCTCGGATGCCTGGTGCTCATCGATCGTCGCTACCGGCTCGTGTTCTGGCGCGATGCGCGGCGGGGCGCCGTAGTGCTGGCCGTCGGCCTGGTGTTTTTCCTGGCCTGGGATCTCCTGGGCATCGGTCTCGGCATCTTTTCGCGCGGCGAGACCGCGTTCATGAGCGGTGTCCTCCTGGCGCCGGAGCTTCCGGTGGAGGAGCTGTTCTTCCTCCTCTTCCTCTGCTACCTGACCATGGTGCTCGTCCTCGGGACCGAGTGGGTCCGCGCGCACCGCCGGGAGCGTCGGCGATGACCTATCTCTGGCTCAGTGCGGCTTTTCTGGCCGTGGCGGCGCTGGTTCTGCTCATCGCGGTGGTGGCGTCTCCCGGGCGCCGCATCCTTTTCGCGCGGTGGTGGATGCCGATTCTGACGGCCGGGGCGACTCTGGCAGCCTTGACCGCGGTCTTCGACAACGTGATGATCCGCGTCGGCCTGATGACGTATGCGCGGGATGCCATCTCCGGGCTCCGGATCGGCCTCGCGCCGCTGGAGGACTTCGCCTACCCGCTCGCGGGTCTCCTGCTCCTCCCAGCCGTGTGGTTCCTTCTCGGCAGGCGAGGCCCGAGTGACCGTTAACAGCACGCGTCGACTGCTGCGGCAGCTGTTCGTCGCGTCGCGCCCGATCAGCTGGATCAACACCGCGTTCCCGTTCGCGGCCGCCTACTTTCTGACGACCCGAGACGTCGACGCCGCCCTGGTGGTGGGCACGATCTTCTTCCTCGTTCCTTACAATCTGGCGATGTACGGGATCAACGACGTGTTCGACTACGAATCGGACCTGGCGAACCCCCGCAAGGGCGGGCTGGAAGGTGCCGTCCTGGACCACGGCATGCACCGGATCACCCTGTGGATCGCCGTGCTGCTGTGTCTTCCCTTCATCGTCGCACTGGGCCTCTTGGGTGGACCGCCGTCCTGGGCCGTGCTCGCCGTCAGCCTCTTCGCGGTCGCCGCATACTCCGTCCCGCGCCTGCGGTTCAAGGAGAGGCCGTTTCTGGACTCGGTCACCTCGAGCACGCACTTCGTCAGCCCCGCCGTGTACGGCCTCGTTCTCGCCGGCGCACAGTTCACGCCCGCGCTGTTCGCCCTGCTGGCGGCCTTCTTCCTCTGGGGCATCGCCAGCCACGCGTTCGGCGCGGTGCAGGACGTCATGCCGGACCGTGCCGGCGGCATCCATTCGATCGCCACCGTCATCGGCGCCCGCTGGACGGCGCGCTTCGCCATCGCCGCCTGGACGGCCGCGGGCCTGCTGATGCTGCTCACCGACTGGCCTGGGCAGCTGGCCGGCCTGCTCCTGCTGCCGTACATCGTCACGGCGTGGCCGTTCCGTTCGGTCTCCGACGAGGCCTCCGAGCGCGCCAACCGCGGGTGGAAGCAGTTCATCTGGCTCAACTACTCGGTCGGATTCGTTGTCACGATGCTGCTGATCGTCTACGCGCTGGGGAGCGGCTGACTCGATCCGAATGGCCCTTTGGTCATCGTCCGAGGCGGTTCAACCCACGGGCGCCGAGCGCCAGGCCGAGCGCGACCAGGACGGCACATCCCCACAGAGTCGTGGTCACCGAGGTCGCGGCCGTGAGCAAGCCGGCGGAGAGGGCGCCGATGGTCGTGAAGGTAAGCGCGCTCGCTCGATAGACGCTGTTGACGCGCCCGAGGAGCCGACCCGGCACGATCCGTTGCCGCGTGGTCACCGAGGCGACGTTCCAGGTACCGACCGCCGTCCCGAGGACCGCCAACAGTAGCGCGGCGACGGCCGTGGTCGGGGCAACTGCCAGGCCCGCAAAAACCACGGGGGTCACGACGACTGAGCCGGCGAGGACATGCCCAAGTGAACGATCGCGCATCAGGCGGGGAGCGGAAAGCGCGCCCGCCATCGAGCCCGCGGCGAAAGCCCCGAGCATCAGGCCGTAACCGATGCTCGAGACATGAAGCTGGTGGTGCGCGTAGACCACGAGCATCGCCAGCAGCGCACCGCTGACCGCGCTGAGAACCGTCGTCAACACGGCCATCGCCCGCAGCGTCGAGCTCGTCCAGAGCCATCTCAGGCCCTCGGCGATATCGGTGCGCAGGTCCTTCGAGGGCGACCTTGTCGGCCGGTCCGACCGGGGCAGGCTTGTGATGAGCGCCGCGGCGATCGCAAAGGATGCAGCATCGAGAGCGAGCGGGACAGCCGCCGCGATGGCGAACAGCAGCCCGCCTATCGGCGGTCCGATGAGCTGAGTGCCGCTGAGCTGGCTGGTCATGAGACGAGCGTTTCCCACGGCGAGGCTCTCCGCGGGCAGCAGCTGAGGCAGGTATCCAATGGTGGCGTTGTCGTAGACGGTTTCGGCGGATCCCAACAGGAATGCCAGCGCCGCGAGCGCCGCGATCGGCAGCGAGCCCTCAACGAGCAGGGAGACCATCGCCGCCGTCATCAGGAGCGCGCGAACGGCGTTGACCATCCACATCGACCGACGCCGGTCGAACCGGTCGGCGATGGCGCCGCCGAGCAGTCCGAGGACGGGCCAGGGGAGGAATCCGGCCGCCGACACGATCGAGATGGCGAGCGGATCGCCGGTGACCGAGGTCGCAAGAAGAGGGATGGCTGCCACTCTGAGGCCGTCTCCGAGGGCAGAAACGGTGGCGGCGGACCAGAGGCGTCCATAACCGGCCGGCAGGGAAACGTGTTGTCTGGGCATCCAACCCTTTCCCGAGGTCTTGTGGGCGTACAGAATGTACGAAAGTCACCGTAATAGAAAACGTACGTTTTGTACAGAAAAGAGCAACCTCGTGAAAGAGATCCCGGTCACCCAAGCTCGAGCGGACCTGTCGAATCTGATCAATGAGGTTGTGTACAACCACGAGCGAGTCGTCCTGACCCGGCACGGGAGGCCGCTCGCCGTGCTCATCTCGACGGAGGAGGCCAAACTGCTGGATTCGATCGACACCACCGCGGCGCATTCCCTGCGGCTTCTCGACCTCTCGGGTTCTCAGCCGGAGCTCGAGCGGGCGGCCCGCTACGACGAGGCCCGCGGCGGCGATGAGGGGGTACAGCCGGCCCGCTGATTCGTGCGGACGGCGGAGAGTGCCAGGCGCCCTATCCTCATTACTAGACCGATCGAGAGAAGAACACCCCGTGGCCGACCTGAGCCTGCGCCTCCCCAACACCCGCTTGCGTGCCGTCCTGAACCTGGGACCCAAGCACGCGGCCTCCGTCACCCTGCCGTCGCGGTTCGCGCATCCCGAACTGTTCGCGGAGTGGGATGACGAGGAGGAGACGAGCGTTCTCTACGTCGAGTTCGAGGGCGGACAACTTCACCTCGAGACCTCGTCGACCGGCATGGAGTATCACTACCACAAGGGCAACGGGGACGCGACGTCGTCGAGCCCGTGGCCGAGGGCGGACACGTCGGTGATCCTCGAGTGGGCGAGCCTGCTGGCCGCCGACCTGCATCCGCTGATGCCGGAGCTGCTCGACGATGTGGCAGAGGCCGCGGCATGGCACGACGAGGGGTATGACCTGTACGTCTGCGAGGTCGAGGAGCCGGTGCAGCTCGACCTGCTCGAGGTGGAGGTCGAGGGCGAGCTGATGACCCTGCCCTGGCTCGGGTCCGGCGAGGTCTCCAACGACCACATCGAGGGCGACAACCACCCCATCGCCCTGCTGTGGAATCCGGATGGCGGCATCCCCGACCGGCCGATCGCCGAGGCCTGGCTCGACCCGCGGACGGAGACTCCCAGGACCAAGGCGCTTCCCGGCGTCGACTGGGATGCGGTCGGCATGGCGGCCGAGGAGGTGCTCTCCTGGTTGGAGGGCATCTACCTCAACCATCACATCATCCCGGATGCCGAGGGGACGTTGCTGACGGCCGCCCTTCAACGCCTCGGCGGGCTCGACAGCGCGGATTAGCGACTGGCTGGAGTCGCTCAGCGCACCAGGCGGATCTCCGCCAGATCGTTCACCTCGGCGTCGACCTTTCGCGCGCCATCGGGCGTGAAGCCGTTTCGTCGATAGAAAGCTCGTGCGCGCGGGTTGTCCTCGGCGACCCAGAGCTGCGCCGGTTCGTCGCCGAGAACCGCATCCAGCAGCGCCTGCCCGACTCCGGATCCGTGGTGGTCTGCATTCAGATAGATCAGATACAGCTCGAGGGCCCTGGCAGGCTCGTCATCTCGAGTCGGCCCACCGAAGGAAACACCGACAAGCGCGCCATCGACTTCGGCGACTCGAAGCCGGGGCGGTAGCGGATCTCGGTCGAGGATCGATGCCCACATGCGTTGTCGCATCCGCACCGCGTCCTCTCCGAAAAACCGCGCGGGCAGCAGGGTGGCATAGGTCTCGCGCCATGCTTCGACATGAACTCGAGCGATCGCGTCCCCATCGGCGCGATGCGGAGGATGGATCTCGAACCTACGGAGACCGGTCATCCATCGAGCCTAGAGGGGCGTCCGGGTGGACGAGCTCGCCGCCGATAGGCTGAAAGCCTCATGACTACACCATTCATCGTCTCCGCCGAGGTGGCGGAGGCGCTCGCCGCCCATCAGCCCGTCGTCGCCCTCGAATCGACCATCATCTCCCACGGGCTGCCCCGCCCGCGCAACCACGAGGCGGCGAAGGAGTTCGAGCAGATCCTGCGCGACGCCGGCGTCACACCCGCCACCGTCGCCGTGCTCGACGGAGTGCCCAGGATCGGCCTCGACACGGAGGGGGTGCGCCGGATCGCCGAGGAGGAGCTGGCCAAGGCGAGCGTCCGCGACCTTCCTGTGCTCGCCGCCGCAGGCGCATCCGGGGCCACCACGGTCGCCGCGACGGCCCACCTCGCGGCACTCGCCGGGGTGCGGGTCTTCGCGACGGGCGGGCTGGGCGGAGTCCACCGGGGCGCGAGCGGGACCTTCGACGAATCCGCCGATCTCTCCACCCTCGCGGTCACGCCGGTCACCGTCGTCAGCGCCGGCGTGAAGTCGGTGCTCGACATCGCCGCGACCCTCGAGCGCCTCGAGACCCTCAGCGTTCCGGTGGTGGGGTACCGCACGACGGTGTTCCCCAGCTTCTGGCTCACCGAGTCGGCGTTCACCATCGACTGGTCCGTCGACTCTGCCGCTCAGGTGGCCGCGATCATGCGCAGCCAGGACGAGTTGGGCCACGGCCAGGGGATCGTGGTGGCGAACCCGATCCCGCGCGAGCAGCAGTGGGACCCGACCGAGCACGACCGCGTCCTGCTCGAGGCGCTCGCGGCAGCGGATGAGGCCGGGGTTCACGGCAAGGCGGTCACGCCATTCCTGCTCGGCTACATCGTCGACGCCTCGAGCGGTCGCAGCCTCGAGGTCAACCTCGATCTGGCCCGGAACAACGTGCGTCTCGCGGCGGAGATCGCCACGGAGTGGGCGGCCTTGGAGGGGCGTGCCTGACCCTTCCCGCCGCCGCATCGTCGTCTTCGGCGACGTCATCGACGACATCGTGGTGGTGCCGCGCGGACCGATCCGCGTCGACACCGATACGCGGTCGTCCATCCGCAAGCGCGCGGGCGGCTCTGCGGCGAACGCTGCCGCCTGGATGGGTGTCCTTGGCGGGGTGGTCGACTTCGTCGGCGTCGTCGGCGTCGATGATGTCGCGCGGCACAGCATCCTCCTGGAGCGCGCGGGTGTGAGCCCGCACCTCACCGGCGATCCCGAGCTGCCGACGGGCACGATCGTCGTCATCGTCGAGGGGGAGCGCCGGACGATGCTCACCGAGACCGGCGCCAACACGACCATGATCCCGGATGCCGTGGGTGAGGATCTGCTCGCCTCCGCGGCCCTCCTTCACTTCACCGGATACAGCCTGTTCGGGCCCGGCAAACTCGCGGCGGGCGAGCGCCTGCTCCGTCGCTGCCGCGCGACCGGCGTCCAGGTCTCCGTCGACCCCGGGTCGGCCGGCTTCATAGCCGATCTCGGGGTGGAGCGTTTCCTGGACGCGGTGGATGGCGCGACCCTCATCTTCCCCAACCTCGAGGAGGGCAGGGTGCTCACCGGTCTGACCGATCAGCGGGCCATCGTCGAGGCGCTCCTGGACCGGTTCGAGATCGTCGCCCTGACCCTCGACACGGCGGGAGTGGTCGTGGGCCGTCGCGGACATCCGCTCGTCGAGGTCGCCGCCGTGGACACCGAGATCGTCGATCCGACCGGGGCGGGGGATGCCTTCGCCGCGGGTTTTCTCACCGAATGGGTGCGCTCGTCCGATGTCGTCCGCGCCGCCCGGTCCGGTGTGTCTGCGGGTGCCCGTGCCGTAGCGACGATCGGCGCTCGACCCGTCTGACCGAGACTCCACCCGCGGCTGCCACGACCGACTCGATGCGGTTCAGCGGAGCAGAGGAAGAAGCACGGTGTCGACCAGTTCCTGGTGATTCGCCGCGGAGGGTTGCGCGCCGTCGAACAGGGTCGAGGTGAAGAGGTGCTCGAAGGCAAGGTCGAGCACGGTGTCTGCCCGCTCGGCGTGAACATCCTCACCTCGGGAGATCGCCCGGGAGCAGATCTCGCGTCCGACGCGATGGCTTCGTTCACGAACCTGCGAGCTGACCTGAGTCCGTAGCGCGGCATCGTCGCGGATGGCTTCGATCAGACCGATCAGGGAGGGGCCGCGTCCGCCGGTGAGCGTCTCGGCGATCTCTCCGACCGTCGCCAGCAGGTCCCCCCGGAGCGTCCCGGTGTCCGGCACGGCCGGAACCGCGCCCTGGGCATGGCGGCGTAGCGCGTCCGCGACGAGTTCGGATTTGGTGGGCCAGCGCCGGTACATGGTCGTCTTCGACGCGTGTGCGCGGGCGGCGATGTTGTCCATCGTGACCCGCTCATAGCCGAGCTCAGCGATGAGCTCGAGGGCGGCGTCGAGGATCGCCACAGTGCGCGCTTCGCCGCGCAGTTCGGAGGTGCCGGACTCGGCAAACCGGGTCTCTTCGGGTGGGGACATCGACTTGACCATATATGTACGATACCGTATCGTACTAAAGAAGGCAATGGAGGGTCGCCACATGTCCGAGATCATCGAACACATCGCAATCGCGGTTCCGCAGCAGCAGCTCGACGACCTGCGCACTCGGCTGACGCTGGTGCGCTGGCCGGACGGTCGCACCGTCTCGGACACCTCGCAGGGACCGACTCCCGAGAAGCTCGCCGCGCTGGTCGACTATTGGCGCGACTCCTACGACTGGCGCAGAGTCGAGGCGGAGCTGAACGGGTGGGGGATGTACCGCACCACCATCGATGGCCTCGGCATCGACTTCCTCCACATCCGCTCGAATGAGCCGAACGCGACGCCGCTGATCATGACCCACGGCTGGCCGGGCTCCGTCTTGGAGTTCCGGAAGGTCATCGGTCCGCTCAGCGATCCGGCCGCATATGGGCTGGACCCCGCGCAGGCTTTCCACCTGGTCATTCCCGTGCTGCCCGGGTTCGGGTTCTCGCAGAAGCCCGCCGATACCGGGTGGACGCCGCCCCGGATCGCGAAGGCGTGGATCACTCTGATGGACCGGCTCGGCTACGAACGGTGGGGCGCGCAAGGGGGAGACCTCGGCTGCGCCGTCACGGATGAGATCGCAAAGCTCGAGCCCGCCGGTCTGATCGGCACGCACCTGAACTTCGCGATGTTCCCGCCCACTCCGGACGAAGTCCAGAATGCGACACCCGATGAGCAAGCGGCGCTCGGCGACGCGAAGTACTTCTGGGACAACCTCTCCGGCTACGCCAAAGAGCAATCAACCCGGCCGCAAACGATCGGGTACTCCCTCGCCGACTCGCCCGTAGGGCAGGCTGCGTGGATCTACGCGATGTTCCAGGACACCTGCGGGACCCCCGGCGACGCCGAAGGCTCCTTCACGCTGGATGAACTGCTCGACGACATCATGCTGTACTGGCTACCGAACTCCGGAGCCTCCGCCGCCCGGATGTACTGGGAAATGGAACAATCCGGCTGGTCGACACCTGCCACCATCGAGAACCCGATCAGCGTCCCGGTCGGCTTCACCATGCCGCCCAAGGAAGCGGTCCGGAAATCGCGCCGCCAGTTGGACCGCCGCTACTCGAACATCGTCTTTTTCAACGAACCGGCCCAGGGCGGACACTTCTTCGCCCTCGAACAGCCCGACACCCTCGTCGCCGATGTTCGCGCAACGTTCGCGTTCCTCACCTCATAACTCGCCAACGCCGCCGAGACGGCCAGCTGCAGCTAGGCCGACTCGCTCTGGCGGAGCTTGTCGCAGAGCACGGTGAGGGTCAGGAGCTCCTCGGGCGTGAGCGCCCTGCCGACGCGGGTCGCGATCGACCGCCCGTGAACGCGTGCCGCCTGACGAAACAGCTCGTAGCCTTCGTCGGTCAGCTCGACGATGACCCCGCGTGCGTCGTCGGGGTCGTGCACCTTGGCGACCAGCCCCCTGGCGACGAGACGGTCGACGAGCCGGCTGACGCTCGGCTGGGTGAGCAGGAGGTGCCGGTTGAGTTCGCGGATGCGCAGCCGCCGCCCCGGCTGCCTGGAGAGGTTGAACAGCACGTCGTATTCGTTGAGGGAGAGATCACCGTTCGGGAACTCCGCGTTGAGGTAACGCATCACCGAGACCTGGGCCCTGAAGAGGGCCTCCCAGGCGGACACCGCAATGGTCGAGTTGCTCACGTCACAACTCTACGTAATCGTGGTTGAGCATATGATGCGGGCCCGTTAAAAGGACTGAGGGTCGGTCTCAGAGGCGAGAAACCGACCCTCTCCCTTGCACCAAGAGTGTCCTGCAATCACATTCCACAGAAGCTGCCACAGCAAACAACTTCTGCTCTTGAACTATATAACGGTCAGATAACGAAGCGCTAGTTACCAAACTGTTATTTT
>NZ_DASWPB010000038.1:0-13880 GCF_036404185.1 Lacisediminihabitans sp.
GGGATGCCCGGTCAGCCGGCCGACAAGCGCAAGGCCGATGCCGGTGTTTCCGGAGCTGGATTCGACGATCGTCGCCCCGGGACGGAGCTGCCCGCTCGCCTCGGCCACCCTGACCATGTTGAGCGCGATCCGGTCCTTCGAGGATCCGCCGGGGTTGCGGTTCTCGAGCTTGACCAGGATGCGCGCGGGCAGCCCGGCGGCGAGCGCGTTGAGCTCGACGAGCGGGGTGTTCCCGATGAGCTCCGCGGCGGAACCGAGGATGCCGGGGACCGGCCGGAGGGTCGTGTGCTCGGCGAGGGCGGTCATCGCAGCACCCCGACCTGACCGTCGAGCGATTTGACGATTTCCTGCTTCTCCTCCACGTTCGAGGTGATGAGCGGAAGCGACCGTTCGACCACCTTCACGATGCGCTCTTTCAGCTGGGGGCTGGAGACCCGGTAGTCGGTGAAGTCCGAGTCGTGCGCGTAGATGCCGAGCGGCAGGGTGAGCGCCTGGAAGAAGGAGAACAGGGGGCGGAACTGGTGCTCGATGATGAGCGCGTGCCGCTCGCTGCCCCCGGTCGCGGCCAGCAGGATCGGGGTGTCGACGAGCGCGTACTGGTCGACGAAGTCGAACAGGTGCTTGAACAGCCCGGTGAACGAGGCCCGGTAGACGGGGGAGGCGACGACGAGCAGGTCGGCGGTCTCGATCCGCTGCAGCTCCTCCTCGACGATCGCCGGGAGGTTAGCCCGCGAGAGCGATCCGGCGAACGACGGCCCGAGCTCGTTCAGCTTGATCAGATGGGATTCGATGGGCACCTGGTCGCCGAGCGCGGCGAGGATCTCCTCGACGAGGGCGATCGTCCGCGACGGCGCCTGCAGGGAGCCGGAGACGGCAACAACGTTCAGCGTGGTCATCCCAGAGACGCTAATGCAGCGGACGGCCCGGATGGCCAGTGTTGCCTCACGTGACGTCGCCGACGATCGCTACGCCTCGATCACAAAGCCGCTTTTCCGACGTCCCGCCCTCTCACAGCGATCTGTTGGTTCGCTTCGTCTCGCAGACAAAATCTAAACCAATTCCAGATAACTCTTCCTTCTCTCCATATAGAAACTGGTGAGGAAGAGTGTTCCCCGCTCAGGCGGGGATGATCCCGATGCAACGGTCGTCCGAGACACGCTCCAGCCCAGGGCCCCTGAACCAGCTTCTCGAACCGGGCATTGATGATCGAAACTCGCGAGTGCAACCCCGACGCTTGCGGAGCACTCCAGACCGCCCTGCCACTCCCGCATGACAGCGTCGTCCTCGTCCTCCCGGTCCCGAACTGTGACGATTTGATCGGTCGGCGCAAAACTGTGCGACGGCCGCCAGCTCTCCGGCGGCTAGCCGGTCTCCGCAAAGAAGCTCGACCTCGGCAAAACCCCGGCAGGTTGGATCTTTCCCGTCTATGCCCGGGCGATCCGGGTCACCGTGACAGGGCTCGTCAGGTTAACTACCACCCCGGCAGCGAACGAGTTCCGCAATCCATTCCAGTCGAACGACCCTGAAACATTTCCCGGAGTCACTCGAATGATTGAGCTCCACGTCCCCGTCAGGCTTCCGGAGCCGCTGCAGCCGTACGGAATGTTCGTCGTCGTGGTCATGCACAGGCTGGTGGTTGTGCAGCCCGGGCCGATCGGGGAAAGTACGAAGGGTGTCACCGCTGTAGCGGGCTTTACCGCAGCAAGGATTCTCCCCGTGCCGGAGTCGACGAGGATTTCGACGTGGCCGCCGGACGAAGCGATCGCGGCAATTTGCTCGGGTGACTGAGTGCTCGCGATCGCTTCTAGCTGCGCGCGGTAGTCCAGCCCAGCGGAGGTAGTTTGCGGCGCGGCACTAACGGCCGTGAGGCTTGCTGAGTCAGGTGCCGCGAATGCTGGAACCGATACGGCAAAGACAGCGGCTAGAACAAAAGCCGCGCCACTAGCGCCGATTCCGATCTTGGATGCAGTTGACCTTGACATAGCTCTCGGCTCCCTCTGGTTCGCATGCGTAATGTGCATTTCCCTCAGCTAAACAGAGGCAAAGGCAATATGTCAAGAGAGCTGATCAAACCTCCAATCAAGAAAGTTGTCCTGAGACGCATAACGAGATTCGACATTGCGACTCGTTTTATACCTGCACGTCGCCTTACGGGACGGATTAGCTCGTGCCAGTCGCCTTTGTAGGAGAGTAGCGGGGCGACCTCATCGAAAACAGATCGCTCGCCTCCGCGACGCCAGCGCGCACCGCTTCGTTGATGAGCGCTTCATCGCCCAGCAACGAAGCATTGAGTCCACCGTGATTCGTCGCTCGGCCTTTCGACGCCACCACGAGTACATGCTGTTAAAGCCAATCATTGGCGCCTTCGGGCGGTGGATGAAGTAAGGCCTCTTGTGCCCCTTCGTGCCTTATCGCTCGTAGTGCCCCTTCGCGATAACGATCGCCCGATGCAGCTGGACCGGTTTCTTCCACGTCGACTTCTTGAGGATGCCCTCAGTACGCGCGTTGAAGGTGGGGCCCTCGAGCTGGAATGCCTTGAGTAAGACGCCACCCGCTACCAATACGCCGGCTCGCCATCTGCAATACCCCCAAACTCAGAGCCTGTTGGAGCAATGCCAGCAAGCACCGGATGGCGGCGAAGCGTCGTTGACGGACGGCCCGGATGGCCAGTGTTGCCTCACGTGACCTTGCCGACGCCCGCCGCCATGATTACTATCTGTCGTAGACCTCGCGGCGGTGTGCGGCCCGCACGGCGGTGACGGTCTGAGTTGTATGCAGCCGGAATCATTAGCGGGATGCGAAGCCCATACACCAAGAGTTGCACGGCCGAATCGGACGGTCGCGACTGCAGTTCGCATCTCATCACGGCCCCGGTTGCTGGGTTCCTCGAAGCCAATCCCGACTACGGAGTTCTGGTTTTCTCTGCGGGGTGATGCCACGCCGACTTCGCGAGTCGATGCCGGCATTACGCTGCAGCTACGCCAGACAAAGCCGCCAATAAAAAGCAGGACCGCTGCGAGGACGACCAGCCTGAGCCACCACAACGACGAGCGGCGACCTGACGTTCCCATAAATTAAATCGCGCTTCTCGCATGGCCAGGGGTACATCTAGCTTAACCCTCGGTGGTCTTGAGCAGATCTCGGCAGATGCAGGTGCGGTAAGGCCGTGGCAATCACGTCATCGGAGAGGGCCCCAGCGTCCGACAGCGACACATCGAGCAGGGAAGTCAGGTACGGGTTACTTTCGGTTGAGGCAACGCCCTCTTCATGGATTCCGTCTGTCCCGCGACTCACGCAACCGCTACGACAGCACGTCCTTGGTCGTGAACCGCCCGTAAGCGAGGGCGCCGAACACCACAAGATAGCCGGCCTGCAGCAGCGCGTTCTCGCCGAACGATCCCCAGGCGATGGGCTGGCGGAGCAGGTCGGCGAAGTCCAGCCAGTAGTGGCTGAGCAGCCACGGATGCAGCCAGGCGAGCTGCGGAAGCTGGTCGAGCACCTGGGAGGCGACGGAGAGCACGATGGTGGCCGCCATCGCGCCGACTGGCACGTCGGTGAGGGTGGAGAAGAACAGGCCGACCGCGGACAGCCCGAGCAGCGAGACGGTGACGTAGGCGGCGATCGCGAGCAGGCGGAGCAGGGACGCTCCGACGCCGATCGCGTCGCCGGAGAGCAGGGTGACCGGTCCGACCGGGAACAGCGCGATCCCGATGAGGCTGCCGGCCAGGATCACCGCGAGGGTCGCGGCGATGCAGAAGACGGCGGCGGCGAGGTATTTCACGATCAGGAGCCGCACCCGGCCGGCGGGGGCGATCAGCAGGTAGCGCAGGGTGCCATGGCTGGCCTCGCCCGCGATGGTGTCCCCCGCCACCACCCCGACGGTGAGCGGGAGGAACAGCGGGATGCACAGCAGCAGCGAGGCGACACCGACGAAGAGCCCGTTCTGCGTGATCTGCCCGAGGAAGGCCGGCCCTCCCCGATCGGAGGACGACGAGAGACGAACGGCCACCGCGATGAGCACGGGCACCAGGGCGAGGGCGATCAGCATCGCCCAAGTGCGTCGACGGCGGAAGAGCACACTCAGTTCGGAGAGCAGGAGCGCGAACCCGAGGCGGGAGCGCACCGCCGTCTCGTCCAGGTCAGCGGGCGACGACATCGAATCCCTCCCCGGTCAGCGCGACGAAGCGCTCCTCGAGGCTGGCACCGTCCACCGCGAAGCCCCTGACCCGGATGCCCGCCGCAACGAGCGCCGCGACGACCGCCTCCGGCTGGATCCCCGTTTCCCCGACGAGGGCACTGACGGCGTCCTCACCCGGAATCAGCGGATCGACCCGGAGGCCCAGCCGCGCGAGCACCTCACGTGCCGGAGCGGCATCCGGGGTCAGCAGGCGAACGTGGCTCTGCCCGACGGCCCGCAGCTCGTCGAGGGTGCCCTGGGCGACCAGCCGCCCCGCGCTCATGACGGCCGCGTGGGTGCACATCTGCTCGATCTCGGCCAGGAGGTGGCTCGACACGAAGACGGTGGTCCCCTCACCCGCGAGCGAGCGGATGAGGCCCCTCACCTCGCGGGTCCCCTGCGGGTCGAGGCCGTTCGTCGGCTCGTCGAGCACGAGGAGGCTGCGCGGTCTGAGCAGGGCGCCGGCGATCCCGAGCCGCTGCTTCATTCCGAGCGAATACGCGTGCACCTTCTTGTGCGCGGCCGAGGCCAGCCCGACCCGGTCGAGGGCGGTTTCCACGCGAATGGCACGGGTTCGGGACGAGGCGTGTCGATCGGCGGAATCGATCCGGTGGAGATTGGCGACCCCGGAGAGAAAGGGGGAGAAGGCGGGACCCTCGACCAGGGCGCCGACCCGCGGAAGCACGTCGGCCCACGCCGCCGGCATGTCCCGGCCGAGCACCTCGATCCGCCCGGCGGTCGGCGCGGCGAGGCCCAGCATCATGCGGATGGTCGTCGTCTTGCCGGAGCCGTTCGGCCCCAGGAACCCGAAGACCGCTCCGCGCGGCACCACCAGGTCGATGCCGTCGACCGCCGTCTGGCGGCCGAACCGTTTGGTGAGCCCTCGGGTCTCGACCGCCGGCTCGGCGGACGGGGCTGGCTCGGTCACCGACCGGCCGCGACGTCCTGCAGCCGGGCGACGGGGACCGATCCCGCCACGACCCGGCCGTCGGAGGTCAGCAGCACGGTGACGAGCGAGGTGCTGAATACCCGGCCGCCGGTGACCGCCGTGGTCAGTTCGGAGAAGAGCGGGGAGCGCGTCGCCGCGGCCGGGACTGTTCCCGCGGGAAGCTCCACCACGGACGACCAGCCGGAGCCGACGACCGTGTGGGCCGGGGCGGCCTGCGCCGGGGTTCCCGGAGCGGTCGTTCCCGGAACCACCGCGGGAAGCTTCTGCTGCTTCACCGTCGCCCCCGCGGGCGGCACGAAGGAGAACCGGCTCGCATCCGGCTTGCCGATGCTGAGCTCTGTGTAGGCGACCGAGAACGCCGCCGTCTTCTGCCCCTGTGCTCGAACGGCGAGACTCAGCGGAAGGCCGGTCGTGGAGTCGACGGCGATCGACACCGATTTGACCAGCGAGCCGGAGCCCTTGGGGCTGACCACGAGGTCGTACGCGGTGCGACCGGCGACCGTGGTCGGTCTGCCGACGGTGACCGCGGTGGTCGGGCCGACCTTGGCAAGCAGCTCCTTCGCCAGCTGGGCCGGCGTCCGCACCTCGCCCGGTGTCGGGGTGTGCCTGCCCGCCGAACCGGCAGGCAGGGTCACGTGGGTGACCGCGTTCTCGGACGAGCTGTACAGCCACACGTCGCTGCCGTTGCGGATCACGTCGCGCTCCGCGAGGGAGTCGAGCACCTGCAGCCGGGCCTTGGTCGCGCCGTCCAGATACACGCGCGCGGTGTGGGAGCCGGTGAGCAGATCGAGCCCGGATGCCGCGGCGGAGTCCGACGAGGTCGAGCCGGACGGCGAACCGCTCGGCCCCGAACCCGTCGACATGGCCCCGGCCGGCAGTTCGGGAAGCCCGAGGTCGGACGTCTGCGTGATCGTGCCGGAGAGCGACCGCACGGAGGAGTTCGCGATCATCGCCAGCAGCTGGTCCGGCGTCTTCGCCGGAAGATCCGCGGCGGCATTCGCCTGGAAGGGAACGGCGATCACAGCGATGGCGATGACGGCGGGAACCGCCACGGCCGGCATCCACTTCACCCAACGACGAGTCATGAGTCCACGCTAGACCTCGCGCATGGGCACTCGGTGAGAAATCCGCGCCTGCGGACGACTACTGGCTTTTGCCCGCCACCGTCGCCGACGCGTTCGACTCGTAGGAGGTGTTCGTCGACTCGAAGAAGTTGACCAACTGCAGGGTGTCGTTCGCCGCGGCCATCCATTTCGCCGGATTGGACACGTTGTACTCCGGCTCGAAACCGAGCTCCTCCAGGCGGCGGTCGGCGAGGTACTTGACGTACTGGTTGATGTAGCTGGAGTTGAGCCCGAGGATGCCGTTAGGCAGCAGATCACGGTTGTACTGCTCCTCCATCTCCACGCCGTCCAGGATCATCTGCTTGATCTCGGCGGCGAACTCCGGGGTCTGCAGGTCCGGGTTCTCCTCGAGCACCGTGAGGATGAGGTTGATGCCGAACTTCAGGTGGAGGCTCTCGTCGCGCACCACCCAGTCCATGAGCGAGCCGAAGTTACGCAGCAGGTTGCGCTGGCGGAAGCTCAGCGCGACCATGAAGCCGGAATAGAACCAGACGCCCTCGAGGATGACGTTGTAGGCGACGAGGTTGCGGATGAAGTCCTTTTTGCCCTCCGTCGTGGTGATGTCGAGGGTCTCCTCCGTCATGCGACGGATGTACTTGATCTCGAACTCCTCCTTGCGCGCCATCGAGGGGATGTCGACGTGGGCGTTGTATGCCTCGTCCCGGTCGATGGGGAAGGTCTCCAGCACGTACTCGAAGCTCATGCAGTGGTTGGCCTCCTCCCACATCTGCTTCGCGAGATAGAGGGTCGCCTCCGCGGCGTTCACGTAGGGATAGACCCCGAAGGCCAGGGCCTTGTTGACGAGCAGCTCGTTCGGGTTGAAGTAGCTCATCAGGAAGGTGACGGCGTGACGCTCCTCGTCCGTCATCTTCTTGAAGTCGGCGATGTCCTCGCCGAGCTGGATCTCGTTCGGGAACCAGGTGTTGGCGACGGCCTGGTCGTAGAGATCCATGGCCCACTGGTAGCGGATCGGTTTGAGGAGCAGCCCGTCTTGGAGGCCGGTTCCGAGGATTCCCATGGTGATGTCTTCCTAGTTCTCGTGATGGTGGTTCTGTGGATGGACTACTGGCAGCTCTCGCACTGCAGCTCGTCCATCGGGTCGACGGGGACGAAGTACTCGTCGGGGTTCATGGTCACTCCCCCGCCTTCGAGGCGACCCCGCCGAAGCCGAAGCCCCGTCGCGGTGCGGCGGCCGGCTCGCGGGGCGAGTCCTCCGCGGCACCCGTCGCTGCCCCGGCGGCCGCGAAGCCCTTCTTGGCACCGGAGTCGATGCTCTCCGACTTGTTGACCCTGACCGTCGACTGCTCCGCGGTGTGCCGCGGCTTCATGTGCAGGTAATAGGTCGTCTTGACCCCGCGCTCCCAGGCGCCGAAGTAGATGTCCATCATGTCGCCGAGGTCACGCGTCTCCAGGTACATGTTGCGGCTGATCGACTGGTCGATCCACTTCTGGGCACGGGCGGCGACCTCGAGGAAGGCGTACGGCGAGAGCTGGAAGCTGGTCTTGTAGACCGCCTTGACCCTGTCCGGGATCGCCTCGATGTTCTGGATGTCGCCCTGGCTGCGCAGGATCGACTCCTTGGTCGAGTCCCAGATCCCGAGCTTCTGCAGGTCGGCGACCAGGTTGCGGTTCACCTCGAGGAACTTGCCGTTCGAGGTCGCCCGGCTGAAGATCTGCGAGAACTGGGGGTCGAGGCCGGGGGTGGTCCCCGCGACCAGGCCGATGGATGCGGTCGGGGCGATCGCCATGAGGGTCGCGTTGCGCATCCCGCCCTTCACCTTCGCCCGAAGGGCGTCCCAGTCGAGACGGGTCGTGCGGTTCACCGCGATCGGCACCCCGCGGTCGGCCTCGGTGAGGGCGATGCTGTCGAACGGCACCATCCCCTTCGACCAGCCGGAGCCCTCGAAGTTCGGGTAGGCACCGCGCTCCCTGGCGAGGTTGGCGCTCTCGTCGATCGCCGCGTAGGAGACGTGCTCCATGATCTCGTCGATGAGGTTGTACGCCTCCTCGCTCTCGTAGCTGTAGCCGAGCTTCTCCACCACGTCGGTGAAGCCCATGACCCCCAGGCCGACGGCGCGGTTCTGCTGGTTGGAGAAGTCCGCCTCCTTCACCGACGAGCGGGTGATGTCGATGAGGTTGTCGAGCTGACGGACGGCCAGGCGCGCGCTCTCCTCGATCTTGTCGAAGTTGAAGGTGCCGGCCTCCTCGAGGTGCTTCGAGAGGTTGATCGAGACCAGGTTGCAGACGGAGACGTTGTCCTCGTCCTGCGGCAGCGTGATCTCGGTGCAGAGGTTGGAGAGGTGGATCGTGCCTGTGTTGTTGTTCAGGGCGCGGTTGTTGATCGTGTCCTTCCAGGTCAGCCACGGGTGACTGGTGGTCTGCAGGGAGATGAGGATCGACTTGAACTGCTCGCGGGCGGTGATCTTCTTGAACATCCGCATCTCGCCGGCCTCGGCCTTGGCGACGTACTCCTTGTAGCGCGCGCTGAACGCGGCGCCGTAGAGCTCGTTGAGGTCGGACACCTCCAGCGGGTCGAAGAGGTACCAGTCGTCGTCGTTCTGCACGCGCTTCATGAACTCGTCGCTGATCCAGACCGCCGTGTTGGCGGTGCGGGTGCGCCGGTAGGGGTCGCCGGAGTTCTGGCGCAGGTCGAGGAACTCGGGGAAGTCGAGGTGCCAGTTCTCCATGTAGAAGCAGAGCGCACCGAACTTCTTGCCGCCGCGGCTGACCGCGCGCAGGATCGAGTCGATCGTGTGCATGAACGGGATCGGCCCCGTCGAGGTGGTGTTGTTCGACCGGATGGGCGAGCCCTGGGCGCGCAGCTTGGTCACCGAGAGCCCGATCCCGCCGGTGCCCTTGGTGAGCCACATGACGTCGCGGGTCGTCTTGGCGATGTGCTCGATGTCGTCCTGCATCTCCATGACGAAGCAGTTGGCCAGCTGCGGGTAGACGGTGCCGGCGTTGACGAGCGTGCTGCCCGCGGCGATGTACTCGAGACGGCTCATCTTGTTGTAGAACCGGATGGCCTGCGCGGTGGGGTCGACCTCGTTGAGGGAGAGGCCCATGGCGATGCGCATCCAGAAGAACTGGGGAACCTCGAGCGCGTCGCCGTTGCGGCCCTTGATGCCGTAGCGGTTGTTAAGCGTGACGACGCCGATGTACTTGAGCAGCTCGTCGTGCGCGGGTTCGAGGGTGGCTGCGAGCCGGTCGAGGTCGAAGAGCTGGGTGAGGCGCGGGTCGAGCAGCTGCTCCTCGACGCCCCGGCCGATGTTGGCCGCGAAGTGGCTGCGGTGCAGCTCCTTGAGCTCCTCCTCCGAGAAGTAGTCGCCGAGCACACGCTTGTAGATGGTCTTGAGGAGCAGCCGGGCGGCGACGGTGTCGAACGCCGGGTCGTCCTTGACGTTCTGGAGGGCGACCTGGATGACCGCCTCGTCCAGCTGCTGGGTGGTGATGCCGTCGAACAGGGTCAGCTCGAGCTCCGAGGCGATCTGGGTCACCCAGGTGATGTTGTCGTCGAGCCCGGCACTGGCGTGCTCGATGGCCAGGTTGATCTTGTTGGCGTCGTACGGTTCGCGCTGTCCGTTGCGCTTGACTACGGTGATTCCCACGTCTGCTCCTTGTGCGCCCTGCGGCGTCTCTTCTCTCGAGAAAAACCACCCCGACCGGCGGTTTCCTCTCCCCGTGACTCCTACAAAAAGTCGTCTGTAACTACGGCGGAACGCATCCGGACGACCCCGGTCGAGGCGGTCATCGGAATCTGCTGTTCTGCAGTTCCACCACTATATAGCGGGCCTCCGACATTGGGGTAACCCCATATGTAGTGGGCGTGTCATCCCCAGCTGTGCATAAGTCCGACGGCTTTTCCACAGCCTGTGGAGAACCGGCGAGTCAGCGGGACTTGCTGCTGCAGGTCTGCTGCGCGGCCGTCTGCCCCGTGATCGCCGAGGGCAGGACGACAGCAGAGGAGGCGGATTCCGTCGGGGTCGGGGTTCCCGTGGCCGACGTCTCCGTCGGGGTCGGCACGGTGGTCGCCGTGGGGTCGGCGACGGCCGCCCGCCCGAGGTCGCCGCTGAGCTGCAGCGGCCGGTCGGCGACGAGCGCCGCGTTCAGGACCGCGGCGGCCGAGGCGATCGGCACCACCCGGTTCTGGTTCGCCGGATCGGTCGCGGTGGGATACTGCAGGAAGACCAGGTTGCCGAGGCCGACGTCCCTGAGCGCGATCGCGATCTCCACCATGGTCGTCGGCTTGGTGAGCGTATCCGACAGCTGCAGCGCGTTCACCGCCGCCTTGGCGAGCGAGTACAGCTGGATCGGGTTGGCGAGCACGCCGCCGGACGTGACCTTACGGGTCAGGGCGGCCAGGAACACCTGCTGGTTGCTGATGCGGCCGAGGTCGCTGCCGTCGCCGACGCCGTGCCTGCTGCGCAGGAAGGACAGCGCCTGAGCGCCGACGAGCGTCACCTGCCCTGCTGGCAGGTTGAGGGCGGGGTTCGTGTAGACATCCTTGATCGGGGTCGCGAGACAGACGGTCACGCCGCCGACGGCATTCGACATGGCGATCACGCCGTCGAAACTGATCATCGCCGCATAGGGGATCTTCAGGCCCGTCATCTTCTCGACGGTGAGCACCACGCAGGAGAGGCCGCCTCGCGCGAGGGTGGAGTTGAACATCGCCGTGCTCAGCGCGGGATAGCTGCCGCCACCGGTCCGCGGACAGCTGGGCACCGGGATCATCAGATCGCGCGGGAAGCTCACCACGGTGGCGCTCTTGTGATCCTCCGCGATGTGCATGAGCATCGTGACGTCGTTGTTGCCCGCCCCGGAACTGCCGGCGAGCTCCGCCTTCGACGAGAAGGCTCCGCCCTGGTCCGTTCTTGTGTCCGTTCCGACCAGCAGCAGGTTAACGCCGCCCTCGATAGCACCGATGTCGGGCGGCGGCGCATCCGTCTGTCCAGGGAGCTTCGCCAGGTGGATGCCCTGTTTGACGTTCGAGGCGACGTCCCAGACGGCGAAACCGCCGATCGACGCGGCGGACACGGCGACCACGGCGAGCGCGATCCCGAGAAGGCGGAGAAGGCCGAGCAGCGGATGCCCGGTGCGGAGCCTGCCGTGGCGTGCGATCACGATCGGCCCCCGCTTGTCCACCGTCGTTTCTCCCCCGACTCCGTCAGTCCTTCGCGCTGCACTCTAGCCGACGCGGCCCAGCCGGCGGGCGAGAATCGCGTGGCGCGGCGAAGACCGCCCGGCTCCCGTCGGGCGGGCCGCGGGGGAATATGTGCCGCCCCGGTAGGCTTGCACCGTTGTGAACACCTACCTGAGCCTCCTGAAAACACGCGGCGTCGCGCGGATCATGTCGGCCCAGCTGCTCGCCAGGTTTCCCAACGGAATGCTGTCACTGGCCTTCCTCCTGCACATCGAGCGGATCAGCCATTCCTATGGCGCCGCCGGCCTCGTGCTGGCCGCCTCGAGCATCGGACAGGCCGTCTCCGGCCCCCTCACCAGCCGCTGGATGGGCATCTGGGGGATGCGGCGGGTGCTGATCCTCACGACCACCGTCTGCGCGGTGGCGATCGGCACGATCGCCCTCGCCCCCGCCCTGCCCATCCCCGTCTACATGGTCCTCGGCCTCATCACCGGGCTCAGCACTCCCCCGGTCCAGCCCGCGGTGCGCACGATCTATCCCAAGATGGTGAACTCACGGCAGCTGACACCGCTGTTCTCCCTGGACGCCTCCGCCCAGGAGGTGATCTGGGTCGCCGGCCCGGTGATCACGACCTTCATCGCCATCCAGATCAGCACGGTGCTCGCCATCCTCGTCGCCCTCGCCTTCCTCATCGGCGGCGGCATCTGGTTCATCGCCTCGCCGGAGGTCGGCCGGGTGCGGATCCCCCGCAGCAAACGCAACCTCGGCGTCGTGCTTGGCAAGCCCGCGGTGCTGCTGGCCACCGTCACCGGCTTCCTCCTCATCGGGGCCTGCTCCGCGATCGAGGCCGGGGTGGTCGCGACCTTCGGAGATCACGGCCCGGAGTCCGGCATCGTCCTCGCCATCTTCTCGGTCGGCTCCCTGATCGGCGGTCTCGCGCTCGGCCAGCTGCCGATCGGACCCTGGGCCCTCGCCCGCCGCCTGTTCGCGGTGTTCGTCGGCATGGCCCTCGCCGCGGCGTCCCTCAACGTCTGGTGGCTCGCTGCCACCCTGCTCGTCGCCGGCATCGGCATCGCCCCCGCCCTCGCCGTGATGTTCGCCATCGTGTCTGCGAGCGTCCGCTTCAGCGAGACGGCGGAGGCCTACGGCTGGGTCGGCACCGGCCAGCTGATCGGCGCGGCACTCGGCTCGGCGGCGGCCGGGTTCCTCATCGACCGCTTCAACGCGCCGGGCGCCTTCTGGGTGGCCATGACCTTCGCCGGCATCGGCTTCATCATCCCGGCGATATTCCGGCGTGCGCATCCCGACCTGCGCGGACGCGACGCCAGCCCCATTCCCGACACCGAGCCCATCCCCGTCCAGCCCAGCTGAGTCCGGTCGACCTGCTCGACAGTCGGCGCTCAGCCCTGCAGCGGCTTCAACACCCCGGCGAGCGCGGCCAGCTCGGTGAGCAGCGCCGCGGCGACGGATGCCTGCTGTTCGGTGGGCTCGAACTCGCCGTCGTCGTTCAGCTGCTTGCCGGGGAAGTTGATCTCGACGTTCGGCTGCGACAGCACGACCCCGAGGCCGACGAGCGCCGGCTGGAGCGCGATGACGCCGCGCGTTCCCGCGGACACCCCGCCATAGCTGACGAAGCCGGCTGGCTTGTGACTCCACTCGGTGTGCAGATAGTCGATCGCGTTCTTGAGCGCCGGGGAGAAGCTGTGGTTGTACTCCGGGGTCACGAAGACGATGGCGTCCGCGGCATCCACTCTGGCGCTCCAGTCGATGGTGTGCTGCTGGGTGTAGGAACGCAGCCGCGGGTGGTTCGGCTCGTCCATGAAGGGCAGATCCAGCTCGGCGAGGTCGACGACGTCGATCTCGAAGGCGCCGTGCGCCAGCGCCGCGCTCTCCACCCACCGGGCGATCGGCAGGCCGATCCGGCCAGGGCGGACGCTACCGACGACAATCATGAGCTGGGGCATGGATCTCCTGAGTAGAGGGAAGGGGTTCGCTTGGGGCAACGGCGCCGAGGGACCGCGCATTCCCCCGAAGGTTCGATAATGGAGCCATGGTCAATCCCGCCGCCCCGCCGACCGTCACCATGAACGATGGCAGGACCATCCCGCAACTCGGCCTCGGCGTCTACAAGGTGGCGGATGCGCAGGCCGCCACGGTCGTCACGACCGCGATCGCGGCGGGCTATCGGCACATCGACACCGCGAAGCTGTACGGCAACGAGCGCGGTGTCGGCGACGGCATCAGGGCGTCGGGTCTCGACCGCGACCAGATCTTCGTGACGACCAAGGTCTGGGACGACGACCACGGATACGACAGCACCCTGCGGGCGTTCGACACCAGCCTCGGCCGGCTCGGCTTCGACTACGTCGACCTCTACCTCATCCATTGGCCGGTCCCGTCGCGAGACCTCTACGTCGAGACCTGGCGCGCCCTCGTGACCCTCGCCGCCGAGGGCAGGGCGAGGTCGATCGGGGTCTCCAACTTCGC
>NZ_DASWPB010000039.1:0-9858 GCF_036404185.1 Lacisediminihabitans sp.
GTCAGCTCGCCGTCATCCGGGTGAGGAGGTCGTAGAGCCGCCTGGCCGACTCCTCCCAGCTGAACTGGCCGGCCTGAACACGGGACAGCCTGCTGAGCCTCGTCCAGTCGTCCGGGTTGTCCATGCCGAGGATCGCCGCAGCGAAGGCCTTCGGGTCCTCCTGGTCGAAGAAGACGGCGGCCTCTCCCCCGACCTCGTGGAACAGCGGGATGTCGCTGAGCACGAGCGGGGTGCCGACGGCCGCGGCCTCGATGAGCGGGATGCCGAACCCCTCGTCGCGGCAGGCGGTGACCATCGCCGTCGCCTGGATGAGGGCATCCCGGTACTCGTCGTCGGTCACCCCGTTATCGAAGCGGATGGCTCCGGCCGGTGCCAGGGCGGCGATGCGCTCCCGGTCCTCGTCGCCGATCCTGCTGAGCAGCCGCAGGGTGTAGCCGGGCAGATGGTTCATCGCGATCGCGAGGGTCTCGACGTTCTTGTTGGGCTGGAAGGTGCCCATATAGACGAGGGTCTTCGAGGCGGGGTACTCCAGCGGCGGCAGCCCGGAATCGGGCACACCGGGCCGGATGACCGTCAGGGGCCTGCTCGTGAGCCGCGCCTCCTTCATCTCCCGTTCGCAGTTGTACGAGCCGGTGACCACCTCGTCGGCGCGATGCAGCACCGCACGCTGCGGCCAGTAGGTCACGTAGAAGGCGCGCCAGAGCAGGCGCACGAACCAGCTGTACCCCGGGGGGATCTTCCGGATGCGGTAGAAGACCATGTCGTGCACCGTGAGCACGAGCTTGTACCTGCGGCCGGTCGCGCCCATGGTCTGCATCGGGCTGAACACGATGTCCGGTCGGTGCTTGTTGATGGAGAGCATGCCGATGAAGGGCTCGAGGATGCTCGTGCCCGGTCGTCCCATGATCCAGGGCAGGTCGGGGAGCATCGACAGCTGACGTTCGTCGCTGATGAGCATGGTCACCGGATGGAGCTTGGAGAACGCCTCGACGAGGCCTGCGGTGTACCGGCTGATGCCGTCGTGGCGGACGAGCCGGGTGTACCGGCAGTCGAAGATCACCTTCATCGGTTCTGCGACTCCCCCGCGGTCCCGTGCAGCAGTCCCCGCTCAACGAGGAAGCCCTCGATCGCCTCCGCGGCGAGCTGCGGGACCTCGTAGTGGACGAGGTGCCCGACGCCGGGGATCATCGTGAGCCGGGCATCCGGCATCAGCTCGGCGAGTGCGTAGTGCGCCCGGACAGGGGTGATGTCGTCGAGCTCCGCGGCGACGAGCAGGGTCGGCACCGTGATGTCCGCGGCGAACCTGCTCACGTCCGTGCTGATGGATGCCTCGAAGCCCTCGACGACGGAATCCCGGGTGGCGAACCCGTTGAAATAGCGGTGGTGCTCCTCATGAATCCACCTGCGCAGGCGTCTGTCCCTCGTCTTGGCCAACGCGCTGCTCATGAACTGGACGATTATCCATCGCCGCAGCAGCCACGCGCCCACCCGGTTCGGCAGCTTCGCCGCGAGCCGGTAGAAGGCGACGGTCACGAAGGTGCCGA
The DNA here is from genome assembly GCF_036404185.1 of Lacisediminihabitans sp. Lineage (GTDB taxonomy): Bacteria > Actinomycetota > Actinomycetes > Actinomycetales > Microbacteriaceae > Lacisediminihabitans. Next base: position 1,545 of record NZ_DASWPB010000039.1, read on the forward strand.
ACCGGTTCGGGCCCTCGAGGCCGGAGGAGGAGATCGGGTTGATGAGGATGAGCGCCGGCGTCGGCAGGCCGCTTGTCAATGCCTGGGCGACGACGATGGTGCCGAAGGAGTGGCCGAGAACGACGGCGGTGCCCGTGAGTCCGAGGGCGTCGGAGAAGGCCCTGAACCACGCGGCATACCCGGCGACGTCGTGGGCGGCCCCGGTGAGCGGCGCCGACGCGCCGAAGCCGGGAAGATCGGGACTGATCCAGCGGATGCCCGGCAGCTGCGCGATGACCGGCTCGAGGCCGTGGTGGTCGCCGCGGTAGCCGTGGACGATCACGATCGTCACCTCCGCGTCCTGCGGGCCGTACACCCAGTAGCGGGTGGAGCTTCCGAGGAGGGACACCTCGTGGTCTTCGACGGGAATCCGGCCGAGCGATTCGGCGTACGGCGCGTATCTGGACATCGAAGCCAATTCTACGGAGGCGATACAACCTCGGCGCTCCGGCGCGCACCTAAACTCGTAGAAGCGCACTCTTGGCCGACACCAGCTCCCGGAAGGAGCACTGTGAGCTTCACCGCCCCCATCCAACTGCCCGGTCTGACCCTGGATCCGCAGTGGTACCGCAGAGCGGTGTTCTACGAGGTCATGGTGCGGTCCTTCGTGGACAGCAACGGCGACGGCTCCGGCGACCTGCAGGGCCTGCTGTCCAAGCTCGACTACCTGCAGTGGCTCGGCATCGACGCCCTGTGGCTGCCGCCGTTCTACCGCTCCCCGCTCCGCGACGGCGGTTACGACGTGTCCGACTTCAAGAGCATCCTTCCCGAGTTCGGGACGCTCGACGAGTTCAAGGATCTGGTCACCAAGGCGCACGAGCGCAACATGCGCATCGTGATCGACTTCCCGCTCAACCACACCTCCGATCAGCACGAGTGGTTCCAGCAGTCCCGTCAGGACCCGGAGGGGCCGTACGGCGACTTCTACGTGTGGAGCGACACCGACGAGAAGTACCCGAACATCCGGATCATCTTCGTCGACACCGAGGAGTCCAACTGGGCCTTCGATCCGGTACGCCGGCAGTTCTTCTTCCACCGCTTCTTCTCCCACCAGCCGGATCTCAACTTCGAGAACCCCGCGGTGCGGGAGGCGATCATCGACATCATCCGGTTCTGGCTCGACATGGGGGTCGACGGGATCCGCCTGGATGCCATCCCCTACCTGTTCGAGTCGGAGGAGGGCAACGGCGAGGGGGAGGCGCCGACCCACGAGTACATCAAGCGGCTGCGGGAGATCCTCGACGACGACTACCCCGGCCGCATCCTCATCGCCGAGGCGAACCAGTGGCCGCGGGAGGTCGCCGCGTTCCTCGGCACGGAGGAGGAGCCGGAGTGCCACATGGCCTTCGACTTCCCGGTGATGCCCAGGATCTTCTATTCGCTCCGCTCGCAGAACGCCGGCGAGCTCACGCGCATCCTCTCGGAGACGACGGACATCCCCTCCGCGGCCGGCTGGGGAGTCTTCCTGCGCAATCACGACGAGCTCACCCTGGAGATGGTGTCCGAGGAGTACCGGCAGGCCATGTACGGCTGGTACGCCTACGACCCGCGGATGCGTTCCAACATCGGGATCCGTCGCCGCCTCGCCCCCCTGCTCGACAACTCCAGGGCGGAGCTCGAGCTGACGCACGCCCTGCTGTTCAGCCTGCCGGGGAGCCCCTTCCTCTACTACGGCGACGAGATCGGGATGGGTGACAACATCTGGCTGCCGGACAGGGACTCGTCGCGCACGCCGATGCAGTGGACCCCCGACCGCAACGCCGGCTTCTCCTCCGCCGACCCAGGCAAGCTCTACCTGCCGATCGTGCAGTCCCTCGTGTTCAACTACAACCTCGTCAACGTCGAGTCGCAGCTCGCGCAGTCCCGATCGCTGCTGCACTGGGTGCGCAACGTGATCCACGTGCGCAAGGCGCATCCGACCTTCGGCCTCGGGTCGCTGAGCGTGCTCCAGACGACGCACGAGTCGGTCCTCGCCTTCGTGCGCTCCTACGGCGGGTCCGGAACGCAGTTCGGGGACTCCGCCGAGGACGTGCTGTGCGTGTTCAGCTTCGCGCACAACCCGATCGCGGTCACCATCCGTGCGGAGCATTTCGCCGGATCCGCTCTCTACGACCTGTTCGGCGGCGGCGAGTTCCCCGCGTTCGACGAGAACGGCGAGGTCACGCTCACCCTGGCGACGCAGAGTTTCTACTGGCTGCACGTCGGGTCGCCGAGTTATGCCGGTGGTCGGTCCTAGACTCGTCGGCGTGGACAAGCTCTGGTACGAGAGGCTCGGAGTGTTCGACCTCGAGACGACGGGCATCGACACCGACACGAGCAGGATCGTCTCCGCCTACGTCGGCGTGATCGATGAGGCCGGCGAGCCCAAGGGCGTCTCCTGGCTCGCCGATCCCGGCATCGAGATCCCGGCGCAGGCGAGCGCCGTGCACGGCATCACGACCGAGCGCGCACGGGCGGAGGGGCGCGAGGCCGCCGAGGTCGTCGCGGAGATCGTCGCCGTGTTGCGTGCCCTGCTCGCCCAGGGGGTTCCCGTGGTGATCTACAACGCCGCCTACGACCTCACCCTGCTCAACCGGGAGTGCCTGCGGTACGGGCTGGAGCCCCTCGCCGACCCCTCGCCGATCATCGATCCGCTCGTCATCGACCGCGCGATGGACAGGTACCGCAAAGGCAAGCGCACCCTCGAGGTGGCCGCGGAGTTCTACGGCGTCGAGCTCATGGATGCGCACGATGCCGAGGCGGATGCCGTCGCGGCCGGCCGGGTCGCCCAGGCGATCTCGCGGCGCTACTTCGAACAGCTCGGCGAGGACGTCATGGCCCTGCACGCCCTGCAGAAGCTGTGGGCGGCGCAGAGCGCGGAGAGCTTCCAGGAGTACATGCGGCGCACCAAGGACCCGGCCTTCGTGGCCGACGGCGCCTGGCCGGAACGGTAGTGACCGACTCCCCCGTCCGGCTGCGCATCGTCGCGGCCCTGCTCGTCGACGTGGACGGCCGGGCGCTGCTGGTGCGCAAGCGCGGCACCCGCCGGTTCATGCAGCCGGGCGGCAAACCGGAGGCCGGCGAGTCGGCGGAGGACGCCCTCGTCAGGGAGCTGAAAGAGGAGCTCGGGCTGCAGGTCGCGCCCGGCGACCTGCGTCGAGTGGGGCGATTCTCCGCCCTCGCCGCGAACGAGGCCGACACGGTGGTGGACGCCGAGATCTTCGACGCGCCCGTCGTCACGACGGCGGTCGCCGTCGCGGCCGAGATCGAGGAGCTTCTCTGGATCGATCCGGCCGACCCCGGCGGCATCGATCTCGCCCCGCTCAGCCGGGACATCCTGCTGCCCCTGCTGGCCGCCCGCAGACCCTAGCGGTTCCGTCGTCCGGCGCGGCGGCACAGAAACGAAAAAACGGCGACCGGCCGAAGCCGATCGCCGTTTTCGCGAGGAAGGTATCAGACGCCGAAGCCCTTGTACCGGGAGTTGAACTTCTCGACGCGACCGGCGCTGTCGAGGATGCGCTGCTTGCCGGTGTAGAACGGGTGCGAGGCGGACGAGATCTCGACATCGATGACCGGGTAGGTCTGGCCGTCCAGCTCGATCGTCTTGTCGCTCTTCGCCGTCGAACGGGTCAGGAAGGTCTCGCCGCTCGCGAGGTCGCGGAACACGATCGGCGCATAGTCGGGATGGATGTCAGACTTCATCGTTATTCCTCGGTGTGGAGTGGGTGCTGGTGAAAAGGGCGGCGCATGGGCCAGAGAGCTACGTTACCAGACTGGCGGGAAGAATTCACGCGGACGCGGTCACGCCGGTGCGTTTACGAGAGTGCGGCTCTGGCCGAGAACCGGCCCTCGTCCTCGGTGACCTGCAGCGGTCGTCCGAAGGTCTCGCTCAGCTTCTCGGAGGTGATGACCTCGCCGATCGGGCCGGCCGCGGTGATCGCGCCGTTCGCGAGAAGGAGCGCCCTGTCGAAGCCGAGCGGGATCTCCTCGACGTGGTGGGTGACCATGACGATCGCCGGCGCGCCCGGTGCGCTCGCATAGCCGCTGAGCAGCTGCAGAAGCTCTTCGCGGGCGCCGAGGTCGAGGCTCGCCGCCGGCTCGTCGAGGAGCAGGAGCTCCGGATCCGTCATCACGGCGCGAGCGATCTGCACCCGCTTCTGCTCGCCGTCGCTCAGGTCCCCGAAACGGCGGTCCTCCAGGTGACCGAGCTTCCACTCGGCGAGCACCCGCTGCGCGCGGCGCACGTCGATGTCCTCGTAGCTCTCGTTCCACCGACCGACAACCGAGTATGCGGCGGTGAGCACGACGTCGAGCACCCGTTCCTGCCCGGGGATCCTCCGCGCCATCGCGGTCGAGGCGAAGCCGATGCGCGGCCGCAGGTCGAACACGTCGACGGAGCCGAGGGTGTCGCTGAGTATCCGCGCCGTGCCTGAGCTCGGATGGATGAGCGCGGCGGCAACCTGGAGCATCGTGGTCTTGCCCGCGCCGTTCGGTCCGAGGATCACCCAGCGCTCGTCTCCCTCGACCGTCCAGTTGACGGAGGTGAGGATGGGATTGCCGTCCCGGACGACGGAGACGTCGGAAAGCTGAAGAACACTGGCCATGGTCCAAGACTACCTGCGGGTGCGACCGCGTCACGGCACCCGGGTCCAGCGAGTGCGCGGGCGGAGGGCCGCCTCAGCCGAGCACGGAGAGGTAGACCTCCTGGGTGCGCTTCGAGATCCGGTCCCAGCCGAAGTCCCGCTCCGCACGGGCGCGTCCCGCGGCTCCCATGCGTGCCGCGGCGGCGGGATCGCCGACCACCTCTGTCAGGGTCCTGGCCAGGTCGTCGACGAACCGCTGCGGATCGAGCGGGGTCCCGGTGCCGTCGTCCGCCTGGTCGATCGGAACGAGGCGGCCGGTGACCCCGTCGTCGATGACCTCGGGAATGCCACCCGTCGCCGTCCCGACGACGGCCGCCCCGCAGGCCATGGCCTCCAGGTTGACGATGCCGAGCGGTTCGTAGATCGACGGGCAGACGAAGGTCGTCGCCGCCGTGAGCAGCGCGGCGAGCTCTTCCTGGGGAAGCAGCCGATCGATCCAGACCACTCCGGACCGTTCGGCCTGCAGGGAGGTGACGAGATCGCGGACCTCCGCGAAGATCTCCGGGGTGTCCGGCGCTCCGGCGCACAGGACGAGCTGCACCTCCGGCGGCAGCATGGCCATCGCGCGCAGCAGGTAGGGCAGCCCTTTCTGGCGGGTGATCCGGCCGACGAAGACGACCGAGGGCCGATCGGGGTCGACCCCGAGGGAGTGGACCAGGTCGGCGTCCTCCACCGGATGCCACCGCTCCAGGTCGATGCCGTTGTGCACCACGGAGACCTTCTCCTCGTCGAGAAGCGGATAGGAGCGCAGGATGTCCCGGCGCATGCCGTGGCTGACGGCGATGACGGCGTCGGCGGAGGCGAAGGCATCCCGTTCGATCCAGCTGGAGACCCGGTAGCCGCCGCCGAGCTGTTCGGCCTTCCACGGCCGGAGCGGCTCGAGGCTGTGGGCCGTGACGACGTGCGGGATGCCGTGGAGCAGCTGCGCGAGGCGGCCGGCCTCGTTCGCGTACCAGGTGTGCGAATGCACAAGATCGGCGCCCGCGACGTCCTGGGCGATCTGGAGGTCGACGCCCAGCGTGGCGAGCGAGGGATTCGCGCCGACGAGCTCCGCGGGGACCAGATAGTTGTACACGTCCGGTTCGTCCCTCGGCAGCCCGAAACAGCGCACGACGACGTCCAGGTCGAGGCGCAGGGCCCTGACGAGCTCGGCCACGTGCACCCCCGCCCCGCCGTAGACCTCCGGTGGGTACTCGCGGGATATCAGATCGACTCGCATAGCAGTGACGCTAGTACACCGTCATTCCTGCATCTAATCTGCGTCTGCTGCCTCTACTCTGGACACATGGCATCAAAGAAGATTTTTGGCATCGTCCTCGCCGGCGGAGAGGGCAAGCGGCTGATGCCACTCACCGCCGACAGGGCGAAACCCGCGGTGCCGTTCGGCGGCAACTACCGGCTGATCGATTTCGCGCTGTCCAACCTCATCAACTCCGGGCTGCGCCAGATCGTGGTGCTCACCCAGTACAAGTCGCACAGCCTCGACAGGCACGTCTCCCAGACCTGGCGACTCGACGGCCTGACGGCCTCCTACGTCGCATCCGTTCCCGCGCAGCAGCGCCTCGGCAAGCGTTGGTTCGCCGGGTCGGCGGACGCGATCCTGCAGAGCCTCAACCTGTTGCGCGACGAGAAGCCGGACATCGTGGTGGTGGTCGGCGCCGACCACGTCTACCGCATGGACTTCAGCCAGATGATCGATGCCCACATCACGTCCGGCGCCGGCGTGACGGTGGCGGCCATCAGGCAGCCGATCTCCCTCGCCGATCAGTTCGGGGTCATCGAGCTGGACGAGGACGACCCGACGCGCATCGGTCAGTTCCTCGAGAAGCCCAAGGACGTTCTCGGCCTGGCCGACTCGCCGGAGGAGGTGCTCGCCTCGATGGGCAACTACGTCTTCGATGCGGACATCCTCATCGACGCCGTGCTCAGGGACGGCGAGCTGACCACGTCCAACCACGACATGGGCGGGGACATCGTCCCCGACTTCGTCTCCCGCGGGGATGCCGCCGTCTACGACCTCAACCGCAACGATGTGCCGGGCGCGACGGATCGCGATCGCTACTACTGGCGGGACGTCGGCACCATCGACTCCTTCTTCGAGGCGCATCAGGATCTCATCTCCGCGCTGCCGATCTTCAACCTGTACAACCGCGAATGGCCGATCTTCAACCAGCAGGTGAACTCGCCGCCAGCCAAGTTCGTCCGCGACTCCAAGGGCAACCTGGGTGAGACCATCGACTCGATCGTCTCCCTCGGCTCCCTGCTGTCCGGGGCGCACATCGAACGCAGCGTCCTCGGGCCGTGGGCGACCATCGAATCGGGTGCTCGGGTGATCGACTCGATCGTCTTCGACCGGGTGCGGATCGGCCCAGACTCGATCGTGCGCAGGGCTATCCTGGACAAGGAAGTCGTCATCACCCCGGGGGCGACGGTCGGTGTCGATCCCGATGCAGACAGAGCCCGCGGATTCACCGTGACGGAGTCAGGAATCACCGTCGTCGGCAAGGGTGTCACCGTCGCCTGACCACCGGTCGGCTCCACCGCTCACCCCTTCGCTCTCGACCCCAGGATGGCCCTCCCGATGCCCCGCTTTCTCGTCGTGTTGGACGTCGACTCGACCCTCATCGAGAACGAGGTCATCGAGCTGCTGGCGGACGCCGCCGGTTCAGGGGCGGCCGTCGCCGCCATCACCGCACGGGCGATGAACGGCGAGATGGACTTCGAGGAGAGCCTGCGCTCCCGCGTCGCGACCCTCGCCGGGATGCCGGAGTCGGTGTTCGCCGAGGTCGCCGCGCTGGTCTGCGTGACCGGCGGGGTCCCGGAGATGATCGCGGGCGTCCACGCCTTCGGCGGCCGGGTCGGTGCCATCTCCGGCGGCTTCCACGAGGTCGTCGATCCGATCGCCGAGGCGCTCGGCCTCGACTACTGGAGGGCCAACCGTCTCGAGATCGTCGATGGTGCCTTCACCGGCAGGCTCGTCGGCAGGGTCATCGACGCCAGGGCGAAGGCGGAGACCCTGCGCGAGTGGGCCGAGGACTTCGAGGTGCCGCTCGCGCGCACGGTGGCGGTCGGTGACGGCGCGAACGACCTGCCCATGATGGCCGCCGCCGGACTCTCAGTGGCCTTCGATGCGAAGGCCCCCGTCAGGGACCGGGCGGACGTGCTCATGAACGTGCGCGACCTCAGCCAGCTGCTCTCGCTGCTGGGCATGCGCGGCTGATCCGCCCGCGGAGCGAACCGCCCGTCAGTGGCCCATGCCGAGGCCGCCGTCGACCGGGATGACGGCGCCGGAGATGTACCCCGCGTCCTCTCCCGCGACCCAGGCGACCACCTTCGCGACCTCCTCGGGGCTCGCGAAGCGGCCGGCCGGGATCGACTTCTTGTACTCGGCCTGCTGGGCCTCCGGCAGCTCGGCGGTCATGTCCGTCTCGATGAAGCCGGGTGCGATGACGTTGGCGGTGATGCCACGGGACCCCAGCTCGCGGGTCACGGAGCGGGCGAGCCCGATCAGCCCGCTCTTGGACGCGGCGTAGTTGACCTGCCCGGCGGATCCGAGCAGGCCGACGACGCTCGACACCAGCACGATGCGGCCGTATCGGGCCTTGAGCATGCCCTTGGAGGCCCGCTTGACCACGCGGAACGCGCCGGAGAGG
>NZ_DASWPB010000040.1:0-7153 GCF_036404185.1 Lacisediminihabitans sp.
TCGGCGATCCGAGCTTCGTCCTCGGCAACGTCGCGGAACCGACCTGGCAGGCCTGGCGGGCGGAGCTGGCCGGCGTCGGCGGTCGTTCGCCCCTCCTGCACTTCGTCGACGCCCCGCGCACGCGCATCGAGCTCGGCGCGACGCATCCCGGCGGTCTCGCCCAGTTCATCACCGGAAAGTCCACCCTGCTGTCCAACCTCATCCGGGAGGACATCGCCCTGCGCGCCGCGAAGCTCGCGGCGGGTGAGATCGCCGCGAAGGGGCTTGAGCTGGCGACGGCGCGCGGCATCGACTCGATCCACCTCGGGATCGGCATCGCGGAATGGCAGCACGACGGGGTCGACTACCGTGCACCCATCCTGCTCCGTCCGCTGGCGATCCGCCGCTACGGCAGCGACTTCGAGGTGAAGCTCAAGGGCTCCCCGTTCCTCAACCCCGAGCTCGCACGCGCGCTCGAACAGCAGTTCCAGATCTCGCTCGATGCGCAGGCGTTCGTCGCGCTCGCCGAGGAGGACGGCTCCTTCAAGCCCAATCCCGTCATCGACCGCCTGCGAGGGCTCACCTCGCACCTGGACTGGTTCAACGTTCAGCCGCGCCTGGTCGTCTCCTCCTTCGCGGACGTCGCGACCGCCATGCACGCCGATGCGGCCGACCTCGAGCACCCGCTGCTCGATGCCCTCGCCGGGAACCCCTCCGCCAAGTGGACGATCCAGGAGGGGTATGCGCCGGTCGAGCCGCAGCATCCCGACTACCGCACGCCGGAGACGGACACCCTCCTCCTCGACGCGGACGCCGAGCAGGAGAACGTCATCGCGCAGATCGCGGCGGGCAACTCCGTCGTCGTGAAGACGCTTCCCGGCACCGGCGCGACCCAGACCATCGTCAACGCCCTCGGCTGCCTGGTGAGCCAGAACAAGCGCGTCCTCGTCGTCAGCGCGAGGCGCTCATCCCTCGCCGGCATCGCCCAGCGCCTCGGTGACATCGGCCTGGCCGGCCTCGCGGTCGTGCCGTCGACGCTGCGCCGCGACATCATCCGCTCGATCGGACGCAACGAGAAGGCCAAGTCTCCCCAGGTCGGCGAGGTGGACGAGGCGCTCGTGCGCCTGCGGAAGGTGCTACTCGACTATCGCGGGGCCGTCGCGCGCAAGGACCCGGAGCTCGGGGTCTCGGTGCTCGACTGCCTGACCGAGCTGTCCCGCCTCGCCCTGCTGCCCTCCCCGCCCGCGACGACCGCGCGGCTGTCCAGGGCATCCGTCGAGGCCATGGCGCACGACCGCAGCCGCGCGGCGGCGGCGATGGTCGAGGCCGCCGGCCTCGGCGAGTTCAAGTACGGACCGGGCGACTCGCCCTGGTACGGCGCGCACTTCGTCACCAGCGAGGACGCCGTCCGGGCGCACGGCATCGCCAAGCAGCTGCACAACACGGAGCTTCCGCGACTGCTGGAGCGGGCGGGCGAGCTCATCCAGGGCACGAGGATGCGTCCGTTCGAGACCGTCAACGAGCTCGGCGTCTACCTGCGGCTGCTGGTGGATGTCCGCGACACGCTGGACAAGTTCCTCCCCGTCGTCTTCGACCGCTCGCTCAGCGAGCTCATCATCGCCACGTCGTCCCGCAAGGATGCCCCGGAGATGTCGTCCGCCAACCGGCGACGTCTCAAGAAGCTCGCCAAGGAATACATCCGTCCCGGCGTGCACATTGGGGACATCAACGAGGCGCTCGTGCGCATCCAGCAGCAGCGGGTCCTCTGGCAGCGGTTCGTCGCCGCGGGCGTCACTCCGGAGGTGCCGGTGGGCATCGCCGACGTGCAGGTCGCCTATCAGCAGGTCGCGCAGGATCTGACGCAGCTGGACGAGCCGCTCGGTTCCGTGACCCGCGAGACGCAGCTCGTGCATCTGCCGATCCACGTGCTCGTCGAACGCCTCGCCGCCCTCGCTGCCGACTCCGACGTGCTGAGCAACCTGCAGGAGCGCGCCCAGCTGCGCACCACGCTGCAGGAGCTTCAGCTCGACCCGCTACTGGACGACCTGGCCTCCCGCCACGTCCCCCAGGAGCAGGTCGCCGCCGAGCTCGAGCTGGCCTGGTGGCAATCGGCCCTGGAGTCCCTGCTCGAGGCCGATCGTGCGCTGCTCAACGCCAACACCTCCGTGCTCGATCGTCTCGAGGCCGACTTCCGGCTCGTCGACGAGGCTCACGCCGCCGGCAGCGCGCAGCTGCTCGGCTGGCAGCTCGCGGAGAACTGGAACATCGGCCTCGTCGACTGGCCGGACGAGGCAGCCGCGCTCAAACGTGCCCTGCGCGCGCCGTCGCTCGACGCGCGGGACCTGCAGGAGGCCTCCCCGCACCTCTCGCGCACGATCGCCCCGGTCTGGCTCGCCTCGCCGTACGAGGTCAGCCGCATCAGCGACACCCTGCGCTTCGACACCGTGATCCTCGTCGACGCCGGTGCGACGACCCTCGCGGAGAACGTGGGCGCGATCCGTCGCGGCAAGCAGACCGTCGCCTTCGGTGACCCGGTCACCCAAACCCCGTCCCCGTTCGCCATCGGCCTCTCCGAGGTCGAGGAGGACGCGCCTGAGGTGGCTGCCGAGGTCCTCGACGAGCTGCACGAGCGGTCGGCGCTCGCCCAGCTGGGCGTCCTCCTGCCGACGCTCGCCCTCACCCGCAGCTATCGGGCCGGCGGCGAGGATCTCGCCGAGCTGGTCAACCGCCGGTTCTATGCGGGCAAGATCGAGTCCTTCCCCTGGGCGGGGAGCTTCCTCGGCCACAACAGCATCCGCCTCGACTACGTCACGGACGGCTCGGGCATGCCCGACCCGGAGTCCGGGGGCGTCGAGAGCGTCGACGCCGAGGTGGAGCGCGCCGTCGAGCTGGTGATCGAGCACGCGACGCTGCACCCGAACGAGTCCCTGATGGTGCTCACCGCGAGCGCGAAGCATGCGCTGCGGGTCCAGCAGGCGGTGCTGCGGGCATCCGTCGGCCGGCCGGAGCTGCACGACTTCGTGCTCGGCGACCGCTCGGAGCCGTTCACGGTGACGACGATCGAGCAGTCCGTCGCTCAGAGCCGTGACCGTGTCATCTTCTCCATCGGCTACGGACGGACCCCGCACGGCCGGGTGCTCTCCGACTTCGGCGCGCTGGGTCGGCCGGGCGGCGAGAGGCTGCTCGCCGTCGCGATGACCCGCGCGCGCCGGTCGATGACCATCGTCACCTGCTTCGAGCCCCAGGACATCGACGAGGATCGGATGCAGCACGGCGCGATCGCCCTGGCGGACATCCTCGCCGACGTCAACGCGCGGGGGACCGTCGAGGCGATCCCGGACGACAGCGATCCGATGCTCGTCGATCTGGCCAGGCGCCTCGAGGTCCGCGGGCTGCGGGTCGCCCTCGGTCACCGCGGGAAGCTCGGCCTGGTCGCGTCTCACCAGGGGATGTGCCTGACCATCGAGACCGACTCGGTGCTGCTCGGCACGAGCCTGCGCGAGTCGTTGCGACTGCGTCCGGAGATGCTGCGCCGGCTCGGCTGGCACTACCTGCGGGTGCACGCGTTCGAGCTGTTCAGCGAGCCGGACGCCGTGGCCGACCGCATCGTCACCATGCTCGGCCTCGACTCCGCCCCGATCACGCAGCCCATCCCGATCGTCACCCCTCAGCGGGCCTGACGGTGGGTGAGCACGTCGCGCCGACCCCCCGCGAGAGGCCGCGTCGGCGGGTGACGACCGAGCCGGTGCCCGGGAGCGACCCGAACCCGCAAAAGGAGCCCCCGCGTCACGCGGAGGACGAGAACGACGACCGCCTCAGGCAGGACAAGCCGCCGCACTGGGGGTGATTGGGCCCGCCGTGCCGGCCCGCCCGGCCCAAGGGTCAGGAATGCACTCTCCCGCGGCCCACGAGGGTGCATTCGTGTCCCCTGAACGGTCAGGGCGCCGGACGGATGCGCGGGTGAGGCTGGGCAGGGCGGCGTCAGGCCTCGGCGTGCTTCCCGGACGGCGCCGGGAGGGTGTGGTCGCCCTCCGGGGAGGGGCGCCCGGCCAGCAGGTCGCGGATCTGGATGAGCAGCTCGGTCTCGGTGGGCGGCACGTCGGCAGGCGTGGCCGCCTCTTCCTCCTTCTGGCGGTTGAACGCGACCCGCTTCAGGTAGTTGATCGGCACCACGAGGGCGAAGTACACCACGACGGCCACGAGCAGGAACTGGATGACCGCGGCGATGACCGCTCCGAAATAGAGCGGCGCGGTCCCACCGCTCGTCGTCGGGATCACGACGGGGAGGGCCTTCTCGAGGCTCTTCGCGTTGAACAGCGCTCCGATCAGCGGGTTGAGCACCTGACCGACGATCGCGTTGACGATGCCCGTGAACGCCGCGCCGATGACCACCGCGACCGCCAGATCGATGACGTTGCCGCGGAGGATGAACTCCTTGAAGCCTTTGAGCATGGGGTTGGACTCCTAACGAACGGGAATTACGAACCGGTGGAGGCGGAGGTCGATCCGGCGGCGGGTGTCGCGGCCGGCTTCGACACGGGCTTCGACTCGGCGGGTTTGGAACCCGACTCCGACGAGGAGGAGGAGGAGGAGGAGGAGGAGGACGACGAAGACGACGAGGCGGATGCGGCCGCCCCATCCCCGGACGAGCGGCCACCCTTCTCGGCCCGGCTGTCGGTGCGGTAGAAGCCGGAGCCGTTGAAGGTCACCCCCACCGAGTTGAACACCTTGCGGAGTCTCGGCTCGCCGCAGTTCGGGCAGACGGTGAGCGTGTCATCCGTGAATGCCTGATATTGGTCGAACGCGTAGTCGCAGTTCGCGCAGCGATACGAATAGGTGGGCACGTTGATCCTCCGTGCGGTTGGGCCGAAAACGATGAATCGGAAGTCAGAAGGTGACGATGCCACCCGGCGTCACAACGCCGTCGACACGCTTGTCGTGCACCTCGCTGGGCACGGAGTCGACCAACTCCCGGTCGAAGATCACAGCATAGACCGGGGGGCACTTCTCCATCGAGCCGAGCGTGCGGTCGAAGTAGCCGCGACCCCAGCCCATCCGCATTCCGGTGCGGTCGACGCTCGCCGCCGGAACGAGGATCAGATCGACGTCGTTCACGGCGATGGGGCCGAGCAGCTCGCCGACCGGTTCCGGCATGCCGAAGAGCCCCTCGGTCTCGGTGTGGCCGTCGCCGACCGCCCAGTCGAGCAGGCCGTCGTCGCGTGAGATCGGGAACAGGATGCGGATGCCCTGCTTCTCCGCCCAGTTGAGGAAGGGCCGGATGTTGGGCTCCTCGTTCGTCGGAAGATAGGCCGAGATGGTCGAGACGTGGAGGTCGGTCGCGAGATCGACGAGGTGCCCGCAGAGCTGGGAGGTGGCCAGCTCCCGCTCGCGCGCCGTCATGATCCGCCGCCGCTCACGCAGCTCCACCCGTAGCGCTCGCTTCTCGTGGCTTGCGTCACCGACCATGCTGACATCCTAAGCGCCACCAGGATGTAACCATTCGGAAACGAGTTGCCATATACCCTTGCGTCTATGGCGTTCCACATTACGAAAGCAGTCATTCCCGCCGCGGGCCTCGGTACGAGGTTCCTGCCGGCCACCAAGGCGATGCCGAAGGAGATGCTCCCCGTCGTCGACAAACCGGCCATCCAGTACGTCGTCGAGGAGGCGGTCGCGGCCGGACTGACCGACGTGCTCATGATCACCGGCCGCAACAAGAATGCCCTGGAGAACCACTTCGACAGGGTCGGCGAGTTGGAGGCCACCCTGCTGCAGAAGGGCGACATCGACCGGCTCAAGAAGGTCAACTACGCCACCGATCTGGCGGAGGTGCACTATGTGCGCCAGGGCGATCCGAAGGGCCTCGGCCACGCCGTGCTCCGCGCGCGGATGCACGTCGGCCACGAGCCGTTCGCCGTGCTGCTCGGTGACGACATCATCGACTCGCGCGACGTGCTGCTGTCCCGGATGATCGAGGAGCAGACCAAGCGCAATGCGACCATCGTCGCGCTGCTCGAGGTGGACCCCTCCGTCGTGCACATGTACGGCGTGGCCACCGTCGAGGCCACCGACACCGATGACGTCGTCAAGGTGACCGGTCTCGTCGAGAAGCCGACCCGCGAGAACGCGCCGTCGAACTATGCCATCATCGGCCGCTACGTGCTCCAGCCAGAGGTGTTCGACATCCTCGAGCACACGCCCCCGGGCAAGGGCGGGGAGATCCAGCTGACGGATGCCCTCCAGACGCTGGCCGCGAACGAGAACATCGCGGGCGGCGTCTACGGCGTGGTCTTCCGCGGCCGCCGGTACGACACCGGCGACCGGCTCGACTACATCAAGGCCATTGTGCAGCTGGCGGTCGATCGCGAGGACCTCGGTCCGGACCTGCGTCCGTGGCTCAAGGACTTCGTCGGGAACCTAGACTAGGCACCGTGTCGACGCCGATCCCTACTCTCACCGACGGCGCGGTGTCGGTCCGGCCGATTCGTCTGCGCGATGCGCGCCTGCTCGAACGCGAGCTTCTCGACAACCGCGGCTGGCTGCGCAAATGGGAGGCCACCAACCCCCACGGCGCGATGAGCTTCGACGTGCGGGCGAGCATCCGAAGCCTGCAGGCCAACGCCAGGGCCGGCTTCGGCCTGCCCTTCGCCATCGACTACGACGGCGAGTTCGCCGGCCAGCTGAACGTGTCGAGCATCTCCTATGGGTCGCTGTCCTCCGCGACGATCGGGTACTGGGTCTCCGAGCGGTTCGCCGGCCACGGGATCACCCCCACGGCCGTCGCGCTGGCAACGGATTACTCCTTCTTCCAGGTCGGCCTGCACCGCATGGAGATCTGCATCCGCCCGGAGAACGCCCCGAGCCTGCGGGTGGTGGAGAAGCTCGGCTTCCGGTACGAGGGGCTGCGCCGCCGGTACATCCACATCAACGGCGACTGGCGGGATCACTTCTGTTTCGCCCTCGTCGCCGAGGAGGTGCCGGCGGGGGTGCTGCGTCGGTGGAAGGAGGGCAGGGTCCCTGTCGGGGCGGGAACCGTGCCTCAGGCCGAGCGGGATGCCGCGCTGCTGCCGGGAACACACCTTCCCTAATCGCCGGCTTTCGCGCCGGTCACTCGTACCGTAGGAGCATGGGAGCTGACGGTATCGGATCTGGTGTGGTCTTGGTGCTCGCGGCG
>NZ_DASWPB010000041.1:0-8901 GCF_036404185.1 Lacisediminihabitans sp.
CTCTCGACCAGAAAGTGACCAACTCATGACCGGATCGACCGCGACCCTGCATCGGAACGAACGGCGGCACGGCCGCGGGCGCACCGTCCTGCGCCGGCTCGTCCGGGGAAGAACGGACGCCACGACCTGGGAACGCCCGGCGCTGCTGGGCCTGCTCGTCGCCACGGCGGTGCTCTACCTCTGGGATCTCGCCGCGAGCGGCTGGGCGAACTCGTTCTATTCCGCGGCGGTGCAGGCCGGCTCGGTCAACTGGGAGGCCTTCTTCTATGGGTCCTCGGATGCCGCGAACTCGATCACCGTCGACAAGCCGCCCGCGAGCCTGTGGCTCATGGCCCTGTCCGTGCGCCTGTTCGGGCTCAGCTCGTTCAGCATCCTGCTGCCCGAGGCGATCATGGGGGTCGTCACGGTCGCACTCGTCTACGCGATAGTGCGCAGGCACTTCTCCCCTGGGACGGCGCTGCTCGCCGGTGGTGCGCTCGCGATCACGCCCGTGGCCGCCCTCATGTTCAGGTTCAACAACCCCGATGCCCTGCTCGTCCTGCTCATGACCCTCTCGGTCTACTTCACCCTGCGCGGGATCGAGAGCGGGAGGATCCGCTGGCTCATGTGGGCGGGTGCGATGGTCGGGTTCGGTTTTCTCACCAAGCAGCTGCAGGCCTTCCTCATCCTCCCCGTCCTCGTCGGCGCCTACCTGTGGATGTCGCCGCGTCGGTGGGGCACACGATTCCTGCACCTGCTCGCCGCGCTCGGCACGCTCGTCCTGTCCGCGGGGTGGTGGGTCGCGGTCGTGGAACTCGTGCCGGCGAGCAAACGTCCGTACATCGGCGGCTCGCAGAACAACAGCTTTCTCGAGCTGACCTTCGGCTACAACGGGCTCGGCCGCCTGAGCGGCAACGAGACGGGAAGCGTGGGAGGCACCGGAGGGAACGCCGGAGGCAACTGGGGCTCGACCGGACTCCTCCGACTCTTCGAGGGGGAGATCGGCGGACAGATCACCTGGCTGCTGCCCGCCGCCCTCATCGTGATGATCGTCGCCTTCGTTTTGCTCTGGCACTCGCCGCGCACCGACCCGCGTCGGGCGGTGCTCGTCCTGTTCGCTGGCTGGCTGCTCGTCACGGCGCTCGCGTTCAGCTTCATGGCCGGCATCTTCCACGCTTACTACACGGTGGCGCTCGCACCGCCGCTCGCCGGCACGGTGGCGATAGGAGCGAGCCTGCTCTGGTCCCGCAGGGACGAGCTCTGGGCGCGCATCGTGGCGGCCACGACCGTCGTGCTGACGGCGATGTGGGTGTACTCGCTGCTGAGCGAGGCGGCCGACTGGCTTCCGTGGCTCAAGTGGGTGGTGCTGGTGCTCGGTCTCGCCGCGGCCGTGCTGCTGATGCTGCCGAGGCGCGGACGGGTGCTCGCGGCGGCCACCCTCGCGGTGACGCTCGTGAGCGCCCTCGTCGCACCGGCTGCGTACAGCCTCGAGACGGTCACGACCGCGCACACCGGTTCCATCGTCACCGCGGGACCGACCGTGAGCGGCTCGATGGGCGCCGGGACGGGGGGTGGGGGCTTCGGCGGCGGTGGCTTCGGCGACGGCGGCCAGCCCGGCGGCGGTGCGCAGGGCGGCACGCAGACCGGTGGCACCGCGCCCGGTGGGACAACCGGCACTGGCTCCGCCACGGGCCAGCCTCCGACCGGAACGGCTCAAGGGGGTCGCGCGGGGACGGCGGGCGAGACCGCGGGCGGAATGGGCGGGATGAGCGGGCTGCTCGGCAGCGGGACCGTGAGTTCCGCGGTGGTGGCGAAGCTCACCGCGAACGCGAGCGACTACACCTGGGTCGCCGCGGCGGTCGGGTCGAACAACGCTGCGGGGTATCAGCTGGCCAGCGGCGACCCGGTCATGGCGATCGGAGGGTTCAATGGCAGCGATCCCTCCCCGACGCTCGCCGAGTTCAAGGCCGACGTCGCCGCCGGGAAGATCCACTACTTCGTTGCCGGCGGCTCCCTCGGGCAGTCGAGCGGCGGCTCCTCCGCCTCGTCGAGCATCGCGGCCTGGGTGGAGAAGAACTTCACGGCCACCACCGTCGACGGAACCACGCTCTACGACCTGAACCCGTGATACCGGTCCCCCGACTCCCTCTCGGGGGACAAGATTCCCTCTTCGCGACCGCAGCGAACAGCCGATCTTGTCCCCTGAGCGGTGCAGACATTCCGGACTGGGGATGCAGGGGGATAAACATTCCTGAATCGACATTTATCGGGGTCGCGGCGGGGAGGGCGCTCTCTCGGAAAGCGATGTCGGCCTCGCCGAGGTGGGTGCGCAATAATGGTGGCGTTGTACGAGAGC
This sequence comes from Lacisediminihabitans sp., assembly GCF_036404185.1. Lineage (GTDB taxonomy): Bacteria > Actinomycetota > Actinomycetes > Actinomycetales > Microbacteriaceae > Lacisediminihabitans. The sequence goes on from NZ_DASWPB010000041.1 coordinate 2,336, forward strand.
GTGCCCGTACACATCTCGCCAACGAAGTGCGGTAGTCAGAAGCCTATGGAACCAGTGAAGGTTCGCGCCCCCAGCATCCGGGATGTCGCGCGGCTTGCGGGAGTCTCCTACCAGACGGTCTCGAGGGCGCTCAACAACTCCGAGAACATCAAGGAGAGCACCAAGGAACGGGTGCTCGAGGTGATCGAGCAGCTTGGGTACCGGCCCAACCAGGCGGCCCGGGTGCTCGTGACGAGCCGGTCCCGCACCATCGGCGTGCTCACGTCCCAGGTGGCCCACTACGGGCCGTCGACCAGCCTGCAGGCGATCGAGGAGGCGGCCCGCGAGGCCGGATATCTCATCACGACGATGAGCCTCGCGACGAGCGACTACGAGTCGATCACCGACCGGCTCGAGCGCCTCATGAGCCAGTCAATAGAGGGGCTCGTGGTGATCGCCCCGCAGGTCCGCGTGTTCGACGCGATCAGGGAGCTGGACATCCGGGTGCCCCTGGTGACCCTCGACTCCACCGGGCGGAAGGATGCCCGCACCCTCTCCGTCGACCAGCTCGCCGGCGCGCGGATGGCCACCAGGCACCTCATCGACCTCGGCCACCGGGACATCGTCCACCTCGCCGGCCCGCAGGACTGGATCGAGGCCGAGGCGCGGATGACCGGATTCCTGGACGAGATGATCGAGGCCGACCTCACCGTCCGGGCGCCGATCCTCGGCGACTGGACGGTGGACTTCGGATACGAGGTGGGCCGCGAGCTCACCCGCTTCCGGGACTTCACGGCGGTCTTCGCGGCGAACGACCTGATGGCGCTCGGGCTCATCCACGCCTTCAGGGACGCCGGCCTGGACGTGCCGCGGGATGTCAGCGTCGTCGGCTTCGACGACATCCCCGAGGCGGCCCACTACTGGCCGCCGCTCACCACCGTGCGGCAGGACTTCGCCGAGATCGGCAGGCGTTCGGTCGCGATGGTGCTCGGGGAACTGGCAGGGGAACTCGATCGGCGTTACGACCAGATCTCGCCGGAGCTGATCGTCCGCAAGTCGACGGCGCCGCCGGTCCGCTGACCATCGTTTTCGGCGACATTGCGTTAACTTCTTGACGACAAGGCGTGGATGAGGCAGCCTCTGTGTCATGTCAGCGCCGTCGCTTCCCTCCCGGGGAGACCTGCGCAATCCCGGCTCGCAGAGCGCGTTGCGCGGCCTCAACCAGCAGCGCATCGTCGACGCGCTGCTGGGGAGCGGCCCGCTCACGCAGGCAGAGCTCTCCCGCAGCACGGGACTCTCCACCGCCACGGTCTCCAACATCGTCAAGACGATGGCCGCCGCCGGTGCGATCGAGACCGAGCCGACGACGAGCTCCGGCCGCAGGGCGCTGCTCGTGCGGCTGTCCGGCAACGGCGCCGTGGCGGTGGGCATCGATTTCGGCAGGCGGCACGTCCGGATCGTGCTCGCGACGCTCGGTTACCACGTGCTGGCCGAGGAGTTCCTCGAGCTCCAGATCGGGCACAGCGCGACCGAGAGCATCGACCTGGCCTCGGCGGCACTCGGCCGGCTGCTCACGACGAACGGGGTGGTGCCCTCGTCGGTGCTCGGAGTGGGAGTGGGCATCCCCGGCCCGATCGACCGCAAGTCGGGTGCCGTCGTCCAGGGTGCCATCCTTCCCGAGTGGGTGGGAATCCGCCTCGAACGCCTGGAGGAGCGCCTGCATTTCCCCGTCGTCTTCGACAACGACGCCAATCTGGGGGCGCTCGCCGAGGTGACCTGGGGTCCGCACTCTCCCGTCGACAACCTCGTTTTCCTCAAGATCGGCAGTGGCATCGGCGCGGGCCTCATCCTGGGCGGCAGGCTCTTCTACGGCAGCCTCGGGGTGACCGGGGAGATCGGCCACGAGACGGTCATCGATCAGGGGGAGCTGTGCCACTGCGGGAATCGCGGATGCCTGGAGACCGTCGCATCCGTCTCCGTCATGATCGAGCGCCTCAGCCGGGGAAGCGTCCCGGTGCGCACCATGGACATCGTCTCCCGGGCGCTCGCGGGGGACCCGGCGACGCTCGGGGTGCTGGATGAGGCGGGCCTCGCCGTCGGAGGGGTGCTCGCGAGCGTGGCCAACCTGATCAATCCGGAGGTCATCGTCATCGGCGGCCCGCTCGCCGGTCTCGGTGACATCATGCTCGCCCCGATCACCCGCGGGCTCCTGGCGCATACCATCCCGAGCATCGGCGGGACGACGTCGTTGGTGATGTCGTCGCTCGGCGAACGCGCGGAGGCGCTCGGTGCGGCGGCCCTCGTCCTCCAGCGTTCCGGCGCCCGAAAATAACAGCCGTCGTTACCCAGTTGTTGTGTTCACAACTTGACGACAACACCCAAAACAGGGTTTAGTCTGTTAGCGGGTAATTTCCCCACCCCTTTACGAGACAAGGTAGTCCGGCGTTGATAGCAGATGCGCTCGTCGCAAGTGTGAACGTACACAATCCGCTCTTCCGCAGTGCGGAGGTTGATCATGGCGAGTGAGCCGATCATCCTCGAAATGCGATCCATCACCAAAGAGTTCCCCGGTGTGAAGGCACTGGACAACGTCTCGTTGACCGTGCGTGCCGGAGAGATCCACTCCATCTGCGGCGAGAACGGCGCGGGCAAGTCGACGCTCATGAATGTGCTCTCCGGGGTCTATCCCTACGGTACCTACCGCGGCGACATCATCTACCAGGGCACCGAGTCGCGGTTCAGGGACATCGGATCGAGCGAGGCCGCCGGCATCGTCATCATCCACCAGGAACTGGCGCTCATCCCCGAGCTGTCGATCACCGAGAACATCTTCCTCGGCAACGAGCCGGGTCGTGGCGGCGTCATCAACTGGGTCGAAGCGAAGCAGCGGGCGATCGACCTGCTCGCCCGTGTCGGCCTCGAGGACGACCCGGACACCCAGATCAAGAACCTCGGCGTTGGCAAGCAGCAGCTGGTGGAGATCGCCAAGGCCCTCAACAAGTCGGTCAAGCTGCTCATCCTCGACGAGCCGACGGCGGCGCTCAACGAGGCGGACTCGCAGCATCTGCTCGACCTGATCCGCGGGCTCAAGAGCCGCGGCATCTCGTCGATCATGATCTCGCACAAGCTCAACGAGATCGAGCAGATCTCCGACTCGATCACGATCATCCGCGACGGCAAGACGATCGAGACCATCGACGTCAAGGCCGACGGGGTGAACGAAGACCGCATCATCCGCGGCATGGTCGGTCGCGTCCTCGAGAACCGCTTCCCGGACCGGACCCCGCACATCGGGGAGGTCTTCTTCGAGGTCAAGGACTGGACCGTTCAGCATCCGCTCGCCGCGGAGCGCCTCGTGGTCAAGAACTCGAGCTTCACCGTGCGTCGTGGCGAGGTTGTCGGATTCGCCGGCCTCATGGGCGCCGGCCGCACGGAGCTGGCGATGAGCATCTTCGGGCGCTCCTACGGCACCTTCATCTCCGGCCAGATCTTCAAGGACGGCAAGGAGATCCAGATCAAGAACGTCTCGGAGGCGATCGACGCCGGAATCGCGTACGTCAGCGAGGACCGCAAGGCGCTCGGCCTCAACCTCCTCGACGACATCAAGCGATCGATCGTCTCGGCGAAGCTGTCGAAGATCGCCAGCGGCGAGGTGGTGAGCGTCGTCAAGGAGCACCGCGCGGCAGAGGAATACCGCAAGAGCCTGCGGATCAAGACGCCGACGGTCGACGAGGGTGTGAACAAGCTCTCCGGAGGCAACCAGCAGAAGGTCGTCCTGGCGAAGTGGATGTTCACCGATCCCGATCTGCTCATCCTCGACGAACCCACTCGCGGCATCGATGTCGGTGCCAAGACCGAGATCTACGCGATCATCCGCGATCTCGCCGCACAGGGAAAGGGGATCATCATGATCTCCTCCGAGCTGCCGGAGCTTCTCGGCGTCTCCGATCGGATCTACACGATCTTCGAGGGCGCCATCACGAACGACATTCCCATTGAACGGGCCGATCCCGAAACTCTGATGAAGAGTATGACCTCTGCGAAGAAGAAAGTTACCCAGCCATGAGCGCTACACCTGAAGCCCCGACGAAGAAGTCCGGAGGCATCCGGGATCTCGGCAAGATGTTCGGAAGCGGGCAGTCGAGCGGACGCCAGGTCGGCATCCTCGGTGCCCTCGTCGTCATCATCATCCTGTTCCAGATCCTGACCGGTGGGCTCACCCTCGACCCGGTCAACCTGATCAACCTGGTCAACCAGAACGTCTATGTCCTGATCCTGGCCATCGGTATGGTCATGGTGATCATCGCCGGCCACATCGACCTCTCGGTCGGTTCCGTTGCGGCGTTCGTCGGGATCATCGTCGCGACCTCGATGAACAGCTGGCACTTCCCCTGGCCGATCGCAATCCTCCTCGGTCTTGTCATCGGTGCGGCCATCGGTGCCTGGCAGGGGTTCTGGGTCGCCTACGTCGGCGTTCCCGCCTTCGTCGTCACGCTGGCGGGCATGCTCATCTTCCGTGGTGGCAACCAGTTCATCGGCAACTCGGCCACCGTTCCGGTGCCGGACGCCTACACCTGGATCGGCGGCGGCTTCATCCCCGACTTCGGCCCGGACTTCGGCTACAGCAACGGGACGCTCATTCTCGGACTGCTCGCGGCGCTCGCGCTGATCTGGCAGGAGGTGCGGGCACGCCGCACGCAGACCCTCATGGGTGCGGAGAAGGCACCGCTGTGGGTCAGCGTGGTCAAGCTGGTCATCGTCGAGGCCGTCGTGATCTACGCGACCTACCTGTTCGCGACCGGCCGTCCAGGAACGAGCTTCCCCGACTCCGGCATCATCCTCGGTGCGCTCATCCTCATCTATGCCTTCGTCACCAAGTCGACGACCTTCGGTCGCCACGTCTACGCCGTGGGTGGCAACTGGCGCGCGGCCGAGCTGTCCGGTGTGAAGATCAAGCGGATCAACTTCTTCGTCATGATGAACATGTCGATCCTCGCTTCCGTCGCCGGCATGATCTCGGTGGCCCGCTCCGTCGCATCCGGCCCCGGTGACGGTGTCGGCTGGGAGCTGGACGCCATCGCCGCCGTCTTCATCGGTGGTGCCGCAGTCGCCGGTGGTATCGGAACGATCGGCGGAACCATCATCGGTGGTCTTGTCATCGCCATCCTCAACAACGGCCTCCAGCTCCTCGGCGTCGGCGTCGACCGCGTGCAGATCATCAAGGGTCTCGTGCTCCTCGTCGCCGTCGGCGTGGATGTCTACAGCCGGAAGCAGGGACGTCCATCGCTCATAGGCCGCTTCAGCAGGAACAGGGATGTCTCTGCTCCGATCGACCGCCCGAGCGTCTCGCCCACCGACAGCGTGGAGGAGACCTCACGCTCACAGTCCACTACGCCGAACTGATCAATCCGGCGTAGTCCCTGGGGACGTCACGCCCCCAGTTTTTCCACTGCACCAACCTCACAAAGAAAGTGAAGAAAATGCGCAAATTTGCAATCACGACCGTGGCAATCGCCGGGGTCGCGCTGATGGCCCTTTCGGGCTGTTCCAGCCGTGGCAGCTCGACGAGCGGATCCGGCGACGCAGCCGGATTCAAGTCGGGTTCCGTCATCGGCGTCGCCCTCCCCGACAAGACGTCGGAGAACTGGGTCCTGGCCGGCAAGCTGTTCACCGACGGCCTCACGAGCGCCGGCTACAAGCCCGACGTCCAGTACGCAGCCGCGACGAACACCGTCGCCGACCAGCAGAACCAGATCGCCTCCATGGTCACCAAGGGCGCGAAGGTCATCATCATCGGCGCCAAGGACGGCGGCCAGCTGAGCTCGCAGGTCCAGCAGGCGCACGATGCCGGTGCCGTCGTCATCGCGTACGACCGCCTCATCCTGAACACGAAGAACGTCGACTACTACGTCGCATACGACAACGAGAAGGTCGGCGAGCTCCAGGGCCAGGCCCTCCTCGACGGCATGAAGGCGAAGTACCCGGACGCGAAGACCTACAACATCGAGCTGTTCTCCGGTTCCTCGGACGACGCGAACGCCCCGGTGTTCTTCAAGGGCGCGATGAAGATCCTGCAGCCGAAGATCGACGACGGAACGCTGAAGGTCCTGTCCGGACAGACCGACATCAAGCAGACGGCGACCGCCGGCTGGTTGGCGCAGAACGCACAGAGCCGCATGGACACGCTCCTCGCCGGTAACTACGCGAACGCCGAGATCAACGGTGTGCTCTCCCCGAACGACACCCTCGCCCGCGCCATCATCACCTCGGTGAAGGCGGCAGGAAAGCCCATCCCGATCGTCACCGGTCAGGACTCCGAGGTCGAGTCGGTCAAGTCGATCATGGCCGGCGAGCAGTACTCCACCATCAACAAGGACACCACGAAGCTCGTGGCCCAGTCCATCGACATGGTGAAGGCGCTCGCCAAGGGCTCCAAGCCCGCGACGAACTCGACGGACTACAACAACGGCGTCAAGGTGGTTCCGACCTACCTGCTGCCGCCGCAGCTGGTCACCAAGGCCAACGCTGCCGAGTCCTACAAGAACGACGCGACTCTCGAGCCGCTCACCCAGCAGTAGCAGCACGCA
>NZ_DASWPB010000042.1:0-5673 GCF_036404185.1 Lacisediminihabitans sp.
CGGCTCGGCATGAGGTTCCGGCTCTATCCGGCCATCCGCGCCCGCGACGTCCACAAGCGCCCGACGCCGCGCCTCGGCGGCATCGCGATGTTCATCGGGATCGTCGTCTCCTTCGCCGTGGCGTCGCAGCTGCCGCAGTTCCACCTCATCTTCGCCAATCCCGGCCCCATCTTCGCCATCCTCGGCGCGGCCCTCATCATCATGCTCATCGGCGTCGCCGACGACATCTGGGACCTCGACTGGACGACGAAGCTGGCTGCGCAGATCCTGGCGGCCGGACTGCTGGCCTGGCAGGGGGTGCAGCTGACCCAGCTGCCGATCCCCGGCGGGATCATGGTGCTCTCGTCCTACGCGGGACTCGTCATCACCGTTCTCGCCGTGGTGCTGGTGATGAACGCCATCAACTTCATCGACGGCCTGGACGGGCTCGTGGCCGGCGTGACCATCATCGCCAACGGCGTCTTCTTCGTCTACAGCTACATCCTCGCCCAGCGGCTGGCGCAGACGGAGTACTTCAACCTCGCCTCGCTCATCACCGCGGTGCTCATCGGCGCCTGCGTCGGCTTCCTGCCGCTGAACTGGCATCCGGCCAAGCTCTTCATGGGCGACGCCGGCGCGCTGCTCGTCGGCCTGCTCATGGCGACCTCCGCCATCTCCGTCACCGGCCAGGTGGACGTGGGGCAGCTCACCTATGCGAAGCAGTTCATCCCGGCGTTCATCCCGATCCTGCTGCCCTTCGCCATCCTCATCATCCCGCTGCTCGACTTCGCCCTGGCCGTCTTCCGGCGGCTGCGGGCGGGCAAGTCGCCGTTCACGGCCGACCGCAAGCATCTGCATCACCGGCTGCTCGACCTCGGGCATTCGGACGTGCGCGCCGTGCTGATCTTCTACGCCTGGACCGGCGTCGTCGCGATCGGCTGTCTGCTCTTCCTGTTCCGGATTCCCGCGCCGCTCGCCGTGGCTTTCGTCGCCGTCGGCCTCGTGGTGTGTGCGTGGTTCACGCTCGCGCCGCTGACCAAGCGCAAGGCGGTCGAGGTGGCCGTCCAGTCGGCCAGCCCGGACGAGGCGGAGCAGGCGGATGCCAGCCGCTTCGATCCCCTGGACGCGGCGGCGAACACGACCGTCCTCCCCCCGGACACCAGGCACGATGCCGACATCGAGGAGGCCCAGTCGGCCGCCCTCGAGACCCTCAACAAGAAGGACAACCCATGAGCGCCGTGCCCATTCTCCAGCGGATCCTCGCGCTCGGCGGTCTCCTCGCCGCCGCGATCGCGATCGTCGGCTCGGTGATCGGTTTCCTCGTGGCCGGAGGCGTCGGGATCGTCAGCGCGCTCATCGGCACCGCGATGGCCGTCGTCTTCCTCGGCATCACCGCGGCGAGCATCGTCCTGGCGACCCATGTGGCCAAGGGGCAGCTGCTCAGCGGCGCCTTCTTCGGCATCGTCATGGGAGCCTGGCTGCTCAAGTTCGTGGTGTTCATCGTGCTGCTGATCGTCCTCAAGGACCAGTCCTGGGTGCAGACCACCGTGCTCTTCCTGTCGCTGGTCGTCGCGATCGTCGGGACGCTCGTCGTCGACGTGGTGGTGATCGCCCGTTCGCGGCTTCCCTACGTGAGCGACCTGCCGGCGGCGCCCTCCGCCTCCGACGCTTCCGTCCCCCCGGAACAGGACCTTTTACCCTAGGCTCTCTTGATAAGATAACAATCGAACGTCCCCCCAATTGTTTGCCGCGTGATTGCGCGCCCCGATCCTGGAGATTGCGCTGTTACTTAACGCCCTCGATGTGCTCCATCCCGTTGCCGCCTCCGGTGACGGGGGCTTCGTCGGGCCATCGATCAATGAGTTCTTTCCGAAGCCCGTGCTGTTCGTCGGCACCCCGTTCGAGCTGAACCGGATCATGATCATCCGGCTGATCGTGCTCGTCGCGATCATCCTCTTCTTCTGGCTGACCACCCGCCGGATGAAGCTCGTGCCCGGCCGTGCCCAGAACATCGCGGAGATGGGCCTCGACCTCGTGCGGGTCAACATCGCCGAGGACCTGCTCGGCAAGAAGGACGGCCGCAGGTTCCTTCCTCTGCTGACCACCATCTTCTTCATGGTGCTCGTCATGAATCTCACCGGCGTCGTCCCGCTCCTCAACGTCGCGGGGACCTCGGTCATCGGCGTGCCGCTGCTGCTCGCCGTCATCGCCTATGCCGCGTTCATCTACGCGGGCGTCAAGAAGGGCGCGCTCAAGTTCTTCCGGAACGCGCTGTTCCCCCCGGGGGTGCCCTGGTTCCTCTACATCCTCGTGACGCCGATCGAGTTCGTCTCGACCTTCATCCTCCGGCCGATCACCCTGACGCTCCGACTCCTCATGAACATGATCGTCGGTCACCTCCTGCTGGTGCTGTTCTTCCTGGCGACCTCGTTCTTCTTCTTCCAGGCCGACGGGCTGTTCAAGTTCTTCGGCATCGGAACCTTCGCCTTCGGCATCGTCTTCACCCTCTTCGAGATCCTCATCGCGGTGCTGCAGGCGTACGTCTTCACTCTCCTCACCACGGTCTACATCCAGCTCGCGCTGGCTGACGAGCACTAAACGAGCCGGGCAACCGCCCGATTCACCATCACGGAAGGAAACACAACGTGGACACCACAACTGTCGCCGCCATCAGCGGAAACATCGCGACGGTCGGCTACGGCCTCGCGGCCATCGGCCCGGCAATCGGAGTCGGTTTCGTCGTCGGAAAGACCATCGAATCGGTAGCGCGCCAGCCGGAGCTGCAGGGTCGCCTCACGGTGCTCATGTACATCGGTATCGCATTCACTGAGGCGCTCGCCTTCATCGGCATCGCCACGTACTTCATCTTCACCGCGGGCCAGTAATGCTCCCGGCACTTCTCGCAGCGGCCGAGGAGCAGCACAATCCGCTGCTCCCCGAGACCCCAGACCTGGTTTGGGGCACCATTGTCTTCGTTCTCCTGCTCGCTTTCTTCTGGTGGAAGATCCTTCCCTCCGTGAAGAAGACCCTCGACGCCCGCACCGAGGTGATCGAGGGTGGCATCAAGAAGGCCGAGAACGCCCAGGCCGAGGCCTCCGCGGCGCTCGACCGGTACAACGAGCAATTGGCCGAGGCCAGGGCGGAGGCCGCGAAGATCCGCGACCAGGCTCGTCAGGACGGCGTCAGGATCCTCAACGAACTGAAGGAGCAGGCCTCCATCGAGGCCGCCCGCATCACGGCGAACGCCTCCGTGCAGATCGAGGCGGAGCGCCAGGCGGCGCTCGTCTCGCTGCGCGCGGAGGTCGGCTCGCTCGCGATCGATCTGGCCTCCGGCGTCATCGGGCAGAGCCTCTCCGACGACAAGACGGCCGCACGGCTGGTCGATCAGTTCCTCGCCGAGTTGGAGGCGTCCGAACAGGATGCCTCAGAAGAGAAGTCGAGCAAATAACATGGGTTCAGCGACCAGGGGTGCGCTTGCGGCGGCGAGGGCGGAGCTGTCCTCCCTCGGCAAGGTCGATCTGGCGATGGCGGAGGAGCTCTTCTCCGCCGGCAGGATCATCAACGAGTCATCGCAGCTCGTCTCGATCCTCACCGACCCGTCCGTCGCTGCCGCCCGCAAGCAGCAGGCGCTGGAGGCGGTGTTCGGCGACGGGCTCGGGGCGAAGAGCCTGACCCTGCTCGGCGTCGTCGTCAGCCACAGCTGGTCCCGTCAGGACGACCTGCTCGCGGCCATCGAGGAGCTGGGCCTTCGGGCCGCGGCGGAATCGGCACCGGCGTCGGCGAACATCGACGGCGAGCTGTTCGCCTTCGGCGCCGCGGTGAGCTCCGACGCGGCGCTCGAGCTAGCGGTCGGCAGCAAGCTCGGCGGCGTCGACTCCAAGCTGGCGCTCATCGACTCCCTGCTCGCGAAGAAGGTCACGGCGCAGACCCTCGCCATCGTGCGTCACCTGGTGCAGCAGCCCCGTGGTCGTCGGATCGGCGAGCTGCTGAACACCGCAGCATCCATCGTCGCCGATCAGGCCGGGCTGTCGCTGGCGACCGTGACGAGTGCGACCCCCATCGCACCGGAGCAGCTCGGACGCCTGCAGCAGGGACTGGCGAAGAGCTTCGGTCGCGAACTCAAGATCAACCTCATCGTCGATCCGGACATCATCGGCGGGCTGCGTGTTCAGGTCGGCGACGACGTGATCGATGGCAGCGTCGCCAGCAAGCTCAAAGAACTCAGACTTCAACTCGCCAGGTAAGGCGACCTCAGACCCGAAGCCCACCGCTTCGCGAAGACAAGGAAACAAGATGGCAGACCTAACGATCAGCCCCGATGAGATCCGCAACGCGCTCAAGGATTTTGTCACGTCATACGACCCGGCGACCGCCTCCAAGACCGAGGTCGGCTACGTCATCGACGCCGCGGACGGCATCGCCCACGTGCAGGGTCTGCCCGGCGTCATGGCCAACGAGCTCATCCGTTTCGCCGACGGCACCCTGGGACTGGCCCAGAACCTCGACGAGAACGAGGTCGGCGTGATCGTGCTCGGGGAGTTCGACGGCATCGTCGAAGGCCTCGAGGTGACCCGCACCGGCGACGTGCTGTCCGTGCCCGTCGGCGACGATTACCTCGGCAGGGTCGTCGATCCCCTCGGCAACCCGATCGACGGTCTCGGCGAGATCAAGGAGGAGGGTCGTCGCGCGCTCGAGGTGCAGGCCCCCGGCGTCATGCAGCGCAAGTCCGTCCACGAACCCATGCAGACCGGCATCAAGGCGATCGACGCCATGATCCCGATCGGCCGCGGCCAGCGCCAGCTCATCATCGGTGACCGCCAGACCGGCAAGACGGCGATCGCGATCGACACGATCATCAACCAGAAGGCGAACTGGGCATCCGGCGACGTCACGAAGCAGGTCCGCTGCATCTACGTCGCCATCGGCCAGAAGGGCTCGACCATCGCCTCGGTGAAGGGCGCGCTCGAGGATGCGGGAGCCATGGAGTACACGACCATCGTCGCGTCCCCGGCCTCCGACCCCGCCGGCTTCAAGTACCTCGCTCCGTACACGGGCTCGGCCATCGGCCAGCACTGGATGTACGGTGGCAAGCACGTGCTGATCATCTTCGACGACCTGTCCAAGCAGGCGGAGGCCTATCGCGCGGTTTCGCTGCTCCTGCGTCGCCCGCCGGGACGCGAGGCGTACCCCGGCGACGTCTTCTACCTGCACTCCCGGCTGCTCGAGCGCTGTGCGAAGCTCTCCGACGAGCTGGGCGCCGGGTCGATGACCGGGCTGCCGATCATCGAGACCAAGGCGAACGACGTCTCCGCATACATCCCGACCAACGTGATCTCGATCACCGACGGCCAGATCTTCCTGCAGTCCGACCTCTTCAACGCCAACCAGCGCCCGGCCGTCGACGTCGGAATCTCGGTCTCCCGCGTCGGTGGCGACGCTCAGGTCAAGTCGATCAAGAAGGTGTCGGGAACGCTCAAGCTCGAGCTGGCCCAGTACCGGTCGCTCCAGGCCTTCGCGATGTTCGCCTCCGACCTCGACCCGGCCAGCCGTCGTCAGCTCGAACGCGGCGCCCGGCTCACCGAGCTGCTGCGCCAGCCGCAGTACTCGCCGTACCCGGTCGAGGAGCAGGTCGTCTCGATCTGGGCCGGCACCAACGGCAAGCTGGACGAGGTCGCCGTCGAGGACGTGCTGCGC
>NZ_DASWPB010000043.1:0-7113 GCF_036404185.1 Lacisediminihabitans sp.
TCCTTGCGCAGCAGGACGGCTTCACCCCGGTCACGCTCGGCTTCGCCGACAACAGCCTGCCGTTCGTCGCCGAGACCTACATCGTCACCAAGGACACCCTGGCCAGCAAGAAGGACCTGCTCAAGGCCTTCCTGATCGCGGAGATCAAGGGCTGGACCGACGCGGTCAAGGACCCGGCCCAGTGCGCGAAGTACGCCGCCCTGAAGTACGGCAAGGACCAGAAGCTCGACGTCAAGGAGCAGACCGCCGAGGCCAAGGCGCAGGCCAAGCTGATCGTCAGCCCCGACACCAACGCCCACGGCCTGCTCACCATGACCGACGACCTGATCGCGGAGAACATCAAGACCCTCGACCTGATGTTCCCCAAGACCAAGGTGACCGCCGACCAGCTCTTCGACATGAGCCTGATCAACGAGGTCTACCAGGAGAACCCGGACCTGATCGTCAGTCTCTGATCACCTGCCAGGAACACGCCATGACCTCCTCCGTGCACGGTGGGGTCGGTCCGATCGCGACGACCGACCCCACCGGTTCTCCCCATCTGGCCACCGGGATCAACATCCAGGGCCTGACCAAGCAGTTCCGCCTGGGCCGCAAGAGCGTCGACGCGCTCGCGGAGGTCAACCTGGGCACGACGAAGGACACCTTCCTCGCCCTCCTCGGCCCGTCGGGGTGCGGCAAGTCCACGATCCTGCGGATCCTGGCGGGCCTGGAGACGCCGAGCACCGGCGAGGTCATCGTCAACGGCCTGACGCCGCAGGAGATCCGGCGGCAGCACGCCATCGGCATCGCCTTCCAGGACTCCGCGCTGCTGCCGTGGCGCTCGGTGGAGAAGAACATCCGGCTGCCGCTGGAGATCGCCGGCATCCGGGCGGAGCCGGGCCTGATCGCGGGGCTGATCGACCTGGTCGGCCTGAGCGGGTTCGAGCACGCCAAGCCGGCCCAGCTCTCCGGCGGCATGCGGCAGCGGGTCTCGATCGCCCTCGCCCTCTCGCTCGAGCCCCAGCTGCTCGTCTTCGACGAGCCGACGACCGCGCTCGACGTGCTCGTGCAGCACGCCGTGATGGACACGATCAAGCAGCTGCAGCAGTCGGAGAACTTCACCGCACTGCTGATCAGCCACGACCTCGGCGTTGTGCTCGAGGCGACGGCCAGGGTGCTCGTCATGCACGAGGGGGCGATCGTCGAGGACGCGCCGGCGACCGACATCCTCAACCACCCGAAGGACGACTACACGAGGATGCTGCTCAGCCATTACGCGGATCCCCGCGCGGAGGTCGTCGAGCTGCCGGGCTTCGAGAAGCGGGCCACGCCGACGGCGGGAGCACGGGCATCCGAGAGCCGCGCGGCGACCACCACGCTCGTCGTCGACCACGTCTCGAAGGTGTACCCGCCGCCGCGCAGGGGCGAGAAGGCCGTGACCGCCGTGGACGACGTGTCGTTCATCCTCGAACCGGGTGAGGCGCTCGCGCTGGTCGGCGCGTCGGGGAGCGGGAAGTCGACGATCGCGAAGCTCATCACCGCGGTCGAGAGGCCCACCGCAGGCACCGTGACCTTCGGCGACCTGCGGATCGACACTCTGGGCCGTGGGGCATTCCGCACGCTGCACCGCGACGTGCAGATGGTCTTCCAGGACCCGTACGCCGCGCTCAATCCGCTGCACACCGTCGAATACACCCTGACCCGCCCGGTGGTGAACTTCACCGGCCTCCACGGTCGGGAGGCCAGGCGGCGGGTGCTCGAGCTGCTCGAGACGGTTGGCCTGTCGCCCGTCGAGCAGTTCGCCGCGAAGCTCCCGCATCAGCTCTCCGGCGGCCAGCGCCAGCGGGTGGTGATCGCCAGGGCCCTCGCGAGCGACCCGCAGGTGATCATCGCCGACGAACCGGTCTCCATGCTCGACGTCTCGCTCCGAGCCGGCGTGCTCGCGCTGCTCGACGACCTGCGCCTCCAACGCGGGGTGAGCATGCTCTACATCACACACGATCTGCTGAGCGCCCGGGTGGTGACCGACAACATCCTGGTCCTCAACGCCGGCCGGGTGGTGGAGCGCGGCTCAACGGCGCGGGTGCTGCGCCATCCGGAGGACGAGTACACCGTCCGACTGCTCGACGCGATCCCGAACCCCAGCCGCGACGTGGTGGCGTGACCCGCTCCGCAGCTCACTGAGCCGCGCGCCCCGACCCCTTTCACCCAATTACTTTCACCCAATTAGGAGAATCACCATGCTCACCTTCCCCGACGGCTTTCTCTGGGGCGCGGCGACCGCGGCCCACCAGATCGAGGGAAACAACATCAACAGCAACTGGTGGGTGCACGAGCACACCGCGGGCACCACGATCGTCGAGCCGAGCGGTGACGCCGCCGACAGCTACCACCGCTACCGCGAGGACGTGCGCCTGCTGGCCGAGCTGGGGCTCAACTCCTACCGCTTCAGCATCGAATGGGCCCGCATCGAGCCGGAGCGGGGCTTCGTCTCGCGCGCAGAGATCGACCACTACCGGCGCATGGTCGACACCTGCCTGGAGTTCGGGCTCAGCCCGATCGTGACCCTCATGCACTTCACGGTTCCGCGCTGGTTCGAGCGCGACGGCTTCTGGCGGGCACCGGATGCGGCCGACCTCTTCGCCCGCTACACCGAGATCGCCCTTCCCATCGTCTCGGAGGGGGTCGACTTCGTCTGCACCATCAACGAGCCGAACATCGCCGCCATGCTCGCCGGTGGCGAGGACGCCTCCAACCTCGTCGCCTACGGGCTGCCGAACCCGGACCTCGGGGTGGCGGATGCCCTGCTCGCCTCGCACCGACGTTCCCGCGAGGTGCTCTCCTCCGTCTCCGGGCTCAAGACGGGCTGGACGATCGCCACCCAGGCCTTCGAGGCCGCCCGCCTCGACGACGGGACCGTCGAGCCGGGTGCGGAGGAGAAGCGCGCCGAGATCGCCTACCCGGCGGAGGACTGGTACCTCGAGAACGCCGAGGGCGACGACTTCGTCGGCGTGCAGGCGTATACCCGCAACATCGTCGGCCCAGAGGGCATCCGTCCCCCCGCCGCGGAGGTCGAGAAGACGCTCACCCAGTGGGAGTACTTCCCGCCCGCCGCGGGCATCGGCGTGCGCGCCGCCTGGGACCTCAGCAAACACACCCCGGTGATGGTGACCGAGAACGGGATCGCCACCCAGGACGACGGCCGTCGCATCGACTACACCCGCGGCGCCCTCGAGGGGCTGCACGGATGCATCCAGGACGGCGTGACGCTGCTCGGCTACCAGCACTGGTCCGCGCTCGACAACTACGAGTGGGCCAGCGGCTTCGCCCCCACCTTCGGGCTCATCGGCTGGGACAGGGAGACGTTCGAGCGGACCCCGAAGCCGAGCGCCGCCTGGTACGGCGGCGTGGCCAGGGCGAACGGGCTGCCGGAGTAGCCCGGGTCCGCGTTAGTCGCGTGCCGCCGCCCGCGCCCTGACCGGGATGAGCAGGAGCAGTCCGATGAGCAGGACGACGACGATGCCCAGGATGCCCCAGTACTGGGCGCCGGCGACCGCGACGAAGGTGGAGAACAGGAGCGGGGCGAGGAAGCTCACGGCGCGTCCCGTGGTGGCGTAGAGGCCGAAGACCTCGCCCTCGCGACCGGCCGGGGTCACCCTGGCGAGGAAGGTGCGGCTGGCCGACTGGGCCGGACCGACGAAGAGGCACAGCACGAGGCCGCCGATCCAGAACGCCCCGGCACCGAGGTCGTGCGCGAAGAACACGCCCAGTCCCGCGATGATCAGCCCGACGAGGGAGAAGACGATCACCGGCTTCGGGCCGAACCTGTCGTCGAAGACGCCGGAGACGAACACGCCGATCGCGGCCACGACGTTGGCGGCGATCGCGAAGACGATCACCTGGCTGCTGGAGAAGCCGAAGGTGCCCTGGGCGAGGATGCCGCCGAAGGTGAACACCCCGACCAGCCCGTCGCGGAACAGCGCGCTGGAGATGAGGAAGAGGACGGTGTTGCGGCTCTCCTTCCAGAGCGAGGCGATGTCACGGAACAGCACGACATAGGACTCGAAGAAACCGACCCGCGGCCGCCCGGCGTCGGCGGGGATCTCCGGCACCGTGAACAGGATGGGCAGGGCGAAGACGAGCGTCCACAGCGCGGCGATGAGCGCGATGATGCGGATGTTCAGCCCGTTGTCGTGGGTCACCCCGAGGAATCCGCCGGAGTCGGCGGTCAGCCCGACCAGGCCGAGCAGCACGAACAGCAGCAGCACGATGCCGCCGAGGTAGCCGGCGCCCCAGCCGAGCCCGCTCACCTTGCCGACCGTCTTCGGGGTCGAGACCTGGATGAGCATCGCGTTGTAGTTGACCGTCGCGATCTCGTAGAACACGGTCCCGATAGAGACCAGGGCGACCCCGAGGACGAAGAAGGCCGGTCTGCCCTCGACGAAGAACATGAGCGCGGTCATGAGGACGACGACACCGGTGTTGATCGCGAGCCAGAGCTTGCGCCGGCCGGACGCATCCGAGCGCTGTCCGAGCACGGGGGCGATGAGGGCGACGATGACGCCCGCCGCCGCCAGCCCGTAGCCGAGACCGGAGGTGAGGGATGCCTCCGCGGCGGTGTACGCCCTGTGCGCGGTTCCCCCGAGGTCGGTCTCCGCGTCGCGGGCGGCGGTGAGCGCCGGCCCGACGAAGTAGCTGCTGGTGAGATAGACGGTGAAGACGAAGGTCGTGATGACGGCGTTGAACGCTGCCCCTCCCCAGTCCCAGAAGGCCCAGGCCACCACCCACCCGCGGGGGATCCTCTTGCCCTCTTGCAGATCGAGCCCGGCGACGGCGATCGCGCCCGTCGTGGCGGGGCTCGGAACGCGGTGAACTCCGGGGTTCGTGTCCGTCATGGTCACAGGCTAATGGCCGGGAGTGAACAATTCGATAACATGTCTCGGTGACTCATACCGCCGCCGCAGTTCCCGCCCCCACCCTCATCGAGAACCTCCCGCTGCGCAAGCGGCCGGTCGACATCGTCTTCATCGTCATCTTCTCGTTGTTCATCATCACCTGCATCATCAGCGACTCCGTCGAGGGGCTCGGCCTCGATCAGGTCCCGAACTCGCCGAACATCCTCGTGCAGTGGAACTACACCTACGCCTCCAACTTCGATCCGCTCTACCAGTCGCACCCGATCTGGCTCCGGTTCATCAGCGGGACCTCCGCGTTCATCTACATCGCCTTCTACGTCTTGCTGATCATCGCCCTGGTCAAGGGCTTCAACTGGATCCAGCTCTACTCGGTCATCTACGCGACGATGATCATCAGCCTCACCGGCATCCCGATCTTCGGTGTCGAGTTCTTCGGTCCGGTCGGGCAGCGCACGCCGAATCCCGGGATGTTCCTGCTCTACAACGGGCCGTACATCCTGTTCCCCCTGCTGCTGCTCATCAGGATGCGCAAACCGCTGCCCTTCACCCGCAAGTTCTAGGCATAAATCTTCTCCCCCTGTAGTTGAGTCAATAGGACTCAAGTTTGAGCAGAAAGATTTGACAAACAAATCGGCTCGTCGCAAACTTGAGTTTGCAAGGCTCAAGTCTTGCCACCAGACCAACGTTACAAGGAGAAAAGCACATGGCCCGTGCAGTAGGCATCGACCTGGGAACCACCAACTCGGTGGTCTCGGTCCTGGAGGGCGGAGAGCCCACCGTCATCACCAACGCGGAAGGCTTCCGCACCACCCCGTCCGTCGTCGCCTTCACCAAGGACGGCGAGGTGCTCGTCGGCGAGACCGCCAAGCGCCAGAACGTCACCAACGTCGACCGCACGATCTCGTCGGTCAAGCGCCACATGGGCACGAACTGGACCGTCGACATCGACGGGAAGAAGTACACGCCGCAGGAGATCTCCGCGCGCATCCTCGGCAAGCTCAAGCGGGACGCGGAGCAGTACCTGGGCGAGCCCGTGACGGATGCCGTCATCACCGTCCCCGCCTACTTCAACGACTCCGAGCGTCAGGCGACCAAGGAGGCCGGCGAGATCGCGGGCCTCAACGTGCTGCGCATCATCAACGAGCCGACCGCCGCGGCCCTCGCCTACGGCCTCGACAAGGGCAAGGAGGACGAGCTCATCCTCGTCTTCGACCTCGGTGGCGGCACCTTCGACGTCTCCCTGCTCGAGGTGGGCAAGGACGACGACTTCTCCACCATCCAGGTGCGCTCGACGGCCGGTGACAACCGGCTGGGCGGCGACGACTGGGACCAGAGGGTCGTCGACTACCTGATCAAGCGCTTCAAGGACTCCACGGGCGTGGATGTCTCCGGCGACAAGATCGCCAAGCAGCGCCTCAAGGAGGCGGCCGAGCAGGCCAAGAAGGAGCTGTCGAGCTCCATGAGCACGAACATCCAGCTGCCCTACCTCTCCCTGACGGAGAACGGCCCGGCGAACCTGGACGAGTCGTTGACCCGCGCCAAGTTCGAGGAGCTCACGAGCGATCTGCTCGAGCGCACCAAGAAGCCGTTCCACGATGTCATCAAGGAGGCCGGCATCAAGGTCGGCGACGTCGCCCACGTCGTTCTCGTCGGCGGCTCCACCCGGATGCCCGCCGTCGTCGAGCTCGTCAAGAGCCTGACCGGCGGCAAGGACCCGAACAAGGGAGTCAACCCGGACGAGGTCGTCGCCGTCGGCGCCGCTTTGCAGGCCGGCGTGCTGAAGGGTGAGCGCAAGGACGTGCTGCTCATCGACGTCACCCCGCTGAGCCTCGGCATCGAGACCAAGGGCGGGATCATGACCAAGCTCATCGACCGCAACACGGCCATCCCGACCAAGCGCAGCGAGACCTTCACCACGGCGGACGACAACCAGCCCTCCGTCGCGATCCAGGTGTTCCAGGGCGAGCGCGAGTTCACCCGCGACAACAAGAACCTCGGGACCTTCGAGCTGACCGGAATCGCTCCGGCGCCGCGAGGGGTGCCGCAGGTCGAGGTCACCTTCGACATCGACGCCAACGGCATCGTGCACGTGTCCGCCAAGGACAAGGGCACCGGCAAGGAGCAGTCGATGACGATCACGGGAGGCTCGAGCCTGTCGAAGGACGACATCGAGCGCATGGTCCGCGAGGCAGAGGAGCATGCCGCGGAGGACAAG
>NZ_DASWPB010000044.1:0-5459 GCF_036404185.1 Lacisediminihabitans sp.
CAGCAGATCGGCGGCTCCATCGGCACCGCCGTGTTCAGCTCACTCGCCGCCCTCGCCACCAGCAGGTACCTCGCCACCCACGGCACCACACGTACGGCCGATGCGACGATCGCCAGCTACCACCTCGTGTTCTGGATCGCCGCGGCCGTCCTCACCGCGGCCGGCCTCACCGCCGCGCTCCTCTTCCGAAGCGGCCCGATCCCCGCCACACCCGGAGAACCGGCCACCCCCTGAAGACCGCCCGCGTCAAAGATTCCATGTGGTATGGGCCACCTTCTTCGCACCCCCGCAGACCTCACCCCCAACGCCGCCGTTCGCGACGCCGCCCGGTGCATTCTCGAAGCGGCACACGATCGCGGAGCGCTGCCCGCAGAGGTGACGCCCGACCGTTTCAGGCCCCCTTACAGCAGCACCTGGCCGCTGACCTGGCCCGCGGAAGACGACATCGCCCCCTACGACAATCGCGACTACCCGAAGCTCGTGCACTCCGCCACGGTCGACGACTTCTTCACCTACCAGCTCAAGCACGAGCTCCGTGATCGGCCAGGTGTCGACGTCGCAGCCGGCGCGCGGTGGGTGGTCGCAGAGGTCATCCGGCTCGGATACAGACCCCGCCTGCACTCAAACTTCGACGGCTACGTGCTAGGGAAGTACGGGCCCGGACGCGGGAAGCCGAAGTGGATCGAACGGATCGGCAAGAAGTACCAGTGGATCGCACTCAATCGGCTCATCGGGCATCTATCCGACCACGCACCCAAGACCAGGAGCCCCTGGGAAGCCCCACCGCCGGCTGTTCCCGGACCCGAATCCTCCATCGTCCGGCAGGTCGACCCCACAGTGACCGAGTTCGAACCCGCGAGCGATGCGCCCCGTCCCTGGGTGCCGGCCTACGACTGGGACGCGAAGATCGGGCGGGCTGACGCCCAATGGGTGGCCGATGACTCCGACCTGCCCACTATCGATGTCGCCTCCGCCGAACGAGACGGACGCACCCACCAGGTCTGGACCAACCTCTACACCCACGTGGTGAGCACCGACGATCTTCCCGTCGCCCTCGGCGAACTCGAAGGACGGGATTTGATCAACGATCTTGGGATGTCTCGGCTCCCCATGAGCTACAACGGGTATGTCGGCGAGTACCCGTTCGGGCGCCACCACGGCCGCCGCCCGACGTCCGTCTCAGCATCGATGCCTTGCGCCGCGGCGCACGTATCCGTGCTCGTGTCCGCTTGACCGATCCTTCATCGCATATGCGCAGGACTCGCTCGATCACCGTCGATGACGATGCGGCAGCGCAGGAGTTCTTCGAACTCAGGCGGGCGAGTTCAGCTTGTCGAGTCGATCCGCTCGTCACATTGCGCGACTACGCGCATTCGATCGGCGACCGCTATCTCCGTGGTGTCGATCCGACCTCGACTGCAGGTGGCTACCGAGATGGGCTGCGACTCCGCGTCCTGCCCGCGCTCGGGCATCTGCGCGTTCGCGATCTCACGACGGGTGTCATCGATCGGGCGATCGACGAGTGGGAGACGCGACTCTCGCGATCGCTGCTGAAGAACCTGCTCGCGGCACTGAGCCGGGTGCTCGATGAAGCGGTCGCGATGAACTCATCGGGCGCAATCCGGCACGGGATCGCGTCGACCGTTGCTATCGGTCCACAATTGCCGAGCCACGACACATGTCGCTTCCGACCCTTGAAGAAGTGCTCCGCGTCTCTGAAGCCTGCGGCGAGATCCACCAGAGCTATGCGGACCACGTCATGCTTTGCGCCTTCCTCGCCGCGCGCGGTGCCGAGGTGAGCGGGCTCCGCGTCGGCGATGCCGATTGGGGCAGCGGAACGGTGTTGATCGAGCGGCAGAGCTACCCGGGTGCCGGCGGGATCGTCACGAAGCCGACGAAGAGCCGGCGGCCGCGCCGGGTGCCGATCGTGCAGTTGATCGAGCCGACGCCTCACCGTCTGACCGCGCAACGACCTGCAACGGCTCCGTTGCTCCGCGGGCCGCGCGGCGGCGTCATCACGACAGCCTCATTGCGCGATGCAACGCACTGGGATGCACTCGTCGCAGAGATGGAGTTGCAGGGGTTGCGGCGGCATAACCTCCGACATGTCGGCGCAACCTGGTTCGCGAACTCCGGCGTCCCGTTGCACGTCATCGCCGACATCCTCGGGCACGCTTCGATCGAGACGACGCGGACGTACCTACACACCGAGGATGCGGCGCTCGCGAAAGCAGCGATCAGCTTCGATCAGCATCTCGGCGAGGCATCCGCACAGCCCTGAAACGGCCAAAGCCCCTTGACCAGGTGCGGTCAAGGGGCTTACGGGTCCAGATTGGGTCCAAGAGGCCCAAAACGATCAAAAGCGCTGAAATAAAAACCACTTCTGATCCGGTGTTTTTCAACGGTCGGGCTGACAGGATTTGAACCTGCGACCCCCTGACCCCAGGTGGGCGACCATGTCCGCATTCTGCGTGGATATGCCGCCTTTGCGACAGCACCGCCCGGAACCGCTCACCGCATCCGTTTGGAAAAGCTCGCGGTTCGTTGGTCGCGCATGGGTTCTGCATTTCTCATTCACCGTATGGGAACTGGTCGATCATTGACTACAGTTGTACTGTAATCAACTGGAGAGGACCCTTTGTCCGAAATTGCTGACCGATATCCGAAGCGTTCTGCACATGCCGCTCGGACGCGGGCAGCCATACTCGCGGCGGCGACGGAACTGTTTGGCGTAAACGGATACGCCGGGACGACCATGAAGGCGATTGCCGTGCAGGCTGGCGTGTCGGTGGAGTCGGTGTATCTAGTCGGCTCCAAGTCGTCGTTACTCGCGGCGGCGATGACCGTCGCTTTCACCGGCCAGGAAGGCGATCAGCCGTTGACCGCGAACCCGGCGTATGCCGCTGTGTTCGCGCTGGAGGATGCGGACGCCGCTCTGGATCGCTACGTGGATCTGGTGAGCGCGTCGATCGCCCGCTCGGACGGGTTATGGCGGACTGCCCGTGCGGCGGCCGATGTCGAGATCGAGATCCAGCGCGTGCTCAGCGAGGCGCTCGAACGCCGCCGTAAGGACATTGCGATGGCGGGGCCGTGGCTGGTCTCGCGTGGCCTGATCCTGCCCGGCGAGGTAGAGAGTGCCGTCGCGACTTTCTCGGTGCTGGTCTCGCACGAGGTGTACGAGCACCTGGTCGAGGAGTTCGGTTACTCGGTCGCGGGCTATGCGGGTTGGTTGCGGACCGCGATCGACCGGCTCGTTCTCGATCGCCACCTGTCCCCCACCGAAGGGAAACGACCATGACCACCTTCCTGCTGTGCGCCAACCCGCTGTATGGCCATGTGAACCCGATGCTCGCGATCGGAAGAAACCTCGCGGCGCGAGGGGATCGCGTCATCGTCCTCACGGGTTCGCGTTTCCGCGCCGCCACGACGGCGAGCGGTCTTGAATTCCGTGCCCTCCACGGTAGCGCCGATTTCGACGAACGCGACCCAGCCTCCTTCATGCCTGACACCCACCGTTATAAGGGCATCGCGCTCTCGCAATACCAGGTCGAGTCCACCTTCATCCGGCCCATCCCCGACCAATGGCTCTCCCTCTCGGCGATCCTCGCATCCGAGACGATCGATGCGGTGCTCATCGACAGTCTGTTCGCCGGAGCTCTGCCGTTGCTGCAGCAGCCAGCATCCGACCGCCCACCGGTTGCTGCCATCGGCATCGGGCCTCTCGCACAGCTCAGCGTCGACACTCCCCCCTTCAACTCGGGTATCCCGATGGCCGCAGGTGCGATCGCGCGACTGCGTAATCGGCTACTGAACGTGATGGCCCGGCGAGTGTTCTTCGCCCACGCGCAACGTTTCGCAAACCGGATGATCCTCCAAGCCGGTGGCCAAAGACTGGGCGGATTCGTCATCGACCTGTCACGGCTGCCCGATCGCTTCCTGCAGTTGGGGCCCCGTGAGTTCGAGTTCGCCAGGCGTGACCTCTCCGCCAACGTTCGATTCGTCGGCACGTTACCACCGACGCGTTCGACGGGTGGCGAAGTGCCGCTGCCGGAGTGGTGGGACGAACTCGCCGACGGCCGACCCGTTGTACACGTCACACAAGGCACGCTCGACAACCACGACCTGGGCATGGTCATCAGGCCAACCATCGACGCCCTCACGGACCTCGACCTTCACCTCGTCATCTCCACCGGCAGGACACCGATCGACTCGGTCGGCTCCCTGCCGCCGAACGCACACATCGCCGAGTTCCTGCCCTATGACCAACTACTCCCCCTCTGCGACCTCATGGTCACCAACGGCGGCTACGGCGGAACAATGGCAGCCCTCTCCGCCGGCGTCCCCCTCGTCGTGGCCGGTGCGGCCGAGGACAAACCCGAGGTCGCCGCACGCGTCGACTACTTCGGCGTCGGTCTGGACCTCCACACCGGACGACCAACCGCCGAACAGGTCGGCGACGCTGTGCAACGCATCCTCAACGACGCTTCGTTCCGCGAGCATGCGACAGCCATGCGCGCCGCGATCGCGGGCTACGACGCGTTCGAGAACATCCGGACCGAACTCGACACCATGCTCACAGAACAGAACCGATCGGACACCACCACGCAAACACGGCAGCCGAAAGAGAACGGATAGGCAGGAATCCGGAAGACGAATCCGGCACAAGATCGAGGGGCAGCGAAGGTAGCGATGATGCTGTGACCGCCCCGCACGGCTTACTCATACAGCCGCGCCAGCACCCGCGCCGCGACCTGATTCACCGCGGTGTTGTTGTACGAGCGGGTCCCCTGGGCGACCTTCTTCGCCGCCCTCCTGCTCGCGGTGAGGAGTTCGCGAGGCAGGTGCTGCACGGCCGGCGATCCCGGCCGGAGGGCGGCGAGGTAGTGGGCGGAGATCAGGCCGGGCCAGGGGACGGTCGTCGTCTCCGAGCTGTCGGCGCGCAGCCGCACGGACCGCGTATTGCCCAGGTCGATCGCGCCGTCGACGAGGACGATGCCCGCCGAGTCGTAGCGATCGACGGTGGCCCGCGACACGGTGGTCTTCACCTGCACCCCGACGACCCTCCGCTTCCGCCGGTCCAGCACGAGGAAGTCGACGTTGTACCCCGTGCTCGACCGCTCGAACTGGGGCGGCGCGGCCAGCACGGTGATGTGCGGCAGCATCCGGCTGATCTCGAGCAGCACGACCGCGGCATCCATCTCGGTGAGGATCCCGTTCTGCACCCGGCGCAGCGGGGTGTTGTACTCGGCGAAGTACCGGGAGTCGACCGACCGCTGGTGGCGCACCCCTCCCATGGCGTTCGCGCCGATGGCGATCATCGTCTGCATGTCCCGGATGCGCAGCGCGTTGAGCGGCGGCGCCCCGTACAGTTCGTAGGCCCAGATCGGATGCATGACCTGCAGCAGGTGGTGGAAGGTGAACTCCACCATGGGCTGGTGACGGTCGAAGCGGTTGCCCGA
>NZ_DASWPB010000045.1:0-21283 GCF_036404185.1 Lacisediminihabitans sp.
TTCCGGAGAGTGGCGTAGAAGGTCTCGGCGTCGAAGTCGGCCTCTGCGGGCCGCGCGGTGTTCTCGAGCAGCGACATGCCCATCAGTCTACTTTTCGCCGCGCGCGGCCGGCTCGAACCAGGTGCCGACGGATGCCCCGCCCAGGGCGTCCGCGACGAGCTCCGTCGAGGTGACGATCACGGCCGTCCCCGCCTCGGCCGCATGCCGCGCGGCGGAGACCTTGGTCTGAGCTCCCCCGGTGCCCACACCGGCCGAGCCGACCGAGCCGATCTCGACGCCCTCGAGCGGATCCCCCAGGGGGACGACCGCGATGGGGGTCGCACCCGGCTGCTGCGGCGGCTTGGTGTACAGCGCCTCGACGTCGGAGAGGAGCACGAGCAGGTCCGCGCCGATGAGCCGGGCCACGAGCGCCGCCAGGCGATCGTTGTCGCCGAAGCGGATCTCGTGCGTCGCGACGGTGTCGTTCTCGTTGACGATGGGCAGGATGCGCAGGCCGAGCAGGCGCTCGGTCGCCCGTTGCGCGTTGCTGCGGTGGGTCGGGTTCTCCAGATCGCCCGCGGTGAGCAGCACCTGGGCGGCGACGATCCCGTACCGGCGCAGGCTCTCCTGGTAGCGGTAGACGAGTACGTTCTGACCGACGGCGGCCGCGGCCTGCTGGGTGGCGAGGTCGGTGGGCCGGGCATCCAGATTGAGGTAGGGCATGCCGGTCGCGATGGCGCCGGACGAGACCAGGATGACCTCGGTGCCGCGGGCGTGGGCCGTCGCGAGGGCGTCCACGAGCGGCCCGATCTGGCCGACGTTGGCGCCGCTGATCGACGAGGAGCCGACCTTGACGACGAGCCGCCCGGCACTCGGGATGTCGGCCCTGGAGAGCGAACTAGGCATCCGTCGGCGAATCCTCCGTCGAACCGGCGGCCCTCTCGGCCACGGCGAAGCCCTCGTCGTCCTGCCACATGCCGGCCTCCCGCTCGCGGACGAGCTCGGCGCGAGCCTCGGCCTTCGCGTCCATGCGGTCGAGGTATTCCTGGCGGCGGGTCTTGCTCGTCGGGCGATCGTTCTGGAGCAGGCGCGGGTCGGTGCCGCGGGGCGCGGCGATCAGCTCGGCCGTGGAGGTGAGCGTCGGCTCCCAGTCGAACTCGACCGGGCCGATGACGACGGTCGAGCCGGCGACGGCACCGGCCTTGAACAGCGCATCCTCGACGCCCGCCTTGGCGAGCCGCTCCGCGAGGAAGCCGATCGCCTCCTCGTTGCTGAAGTTGGTCTGCGCGACCCAGCGCACCGGCTTCGCGCCGACGACCCGGTAGATGTTGCCGCCGGAGCCGCCCTCGACCCTCACGGTGAATCCGGCGTCGTTCGTCGCCCGCGGGCGGAGCACGATGCGCGGTTTGGCCTGCTCGGTCGCGCGGACGGCACGGCCGGCCTCGACCACCTCGGCCAGGGCGAAGGACAGCTCGCGCAGCCCCGCTCGGCTTACCGCGGAGATCTCGAAGACCCGGTAGCCGCGGGCCTCCAGCTCCGGGCGGACCATGTCGGCGAGGTCGCGCCCCTCCGGCACATCGACCTTGTTGAGGGCGATCAGCTGCGGCCGGTCGATCAGGGGAACCTGGCCGTCTGGCACCGGATACGCGGCGAGCTCGCCGAGGATGATGTCGAGGTCGCTGATCGGGTCCCGCCCGGGCTCCAGGGTGGCGCAGTCGAGCACGTGGAGGAGTGCGGTGCATCGTTCGACGTGGCGGAGGAACTCGAGGCCGAGCCCCTTGCCCTCGCTGGTGCCCTCGATGAGCCCCGGGACATCCGCGACGGTGTACCGGACCTCCCCCGCCTGCACGACGCCGAGGTTCGGGTGGAGGGTGGTGAAGGGGTAGTCGGCGATCTTCGGCTTGGCGGCGGAGATGGCGGCGACCAGGCTGGACTTGCCCGCGGACGGGTAGCCCACGAGGGCGACGTCGGCGACGACCTTGAGCTCGAGGAACACATCCCCCTCGAACCCAGGGGTGCCGAGGAGGGCGAAGCCGGGCGCCTTGCGCTTGGTGGATGCGAGGGCGGCGTTGCCGAGGCCGCCCTGGCCGCCGGGAGCGGCCAGATAGCGCATCCCCGGCTCGACGAAGTCGATGAGCTGATTGCCGTCCTCGTCCTTGACGACCGTGCCGACGGGAACGGCCAGAACGACCTCTTCGCCGTTGAAGCCGTTGCGGTGGTCGCCCATCCCGGGGCCGCCCTTGTCGGACTTGCGGTGCGGGGCGCGGTGGAAGCCGAGCAGGGTGGTCACGCCGAGGTCGCTGACGAGGACGATGTCTCCGCCGTCTCCCCCGTTGCCGCCGTCCGGCCCGGCGAGCGGCTTGAACTTCTCGCGTTTCACCGAGACGCAGCCGTCTCCGCCGTCTCCGGCCTTGAGATGAAGCGTCACCTGGTCAACGAAGGTAGCCACAACGCATCCCTCCGTATCGAACTACTGGTTAAAAGGTTCAAGCGAGCCGAAGCTCGCTCGAACGTGAACTGCGGGTCGATCGATGTCGACCTACTGAGCTGCCGTCACGATGTTGATGACCTTGCGGCCGCCCTTCGCGCCGAACTCGACCGCGCCATCGGCGAGGGCGAACAGCGTGTCGTCGCCGCCACGGCCGACGTTGACGCCGGGGTGGAAGTGCGTGCCGCGCTGGCGGACGATGATCTCGCCGGCGCCGACGACCTGGCCGCCGAAGCGCTTCACGCCGAGGCGCTGTGCGTTCGAGTCACGGCCGTTGCGGGTGGAGCTTGCGCCCTTTTTGTGTGCCATTAGTGTTCAGCCCCTGTCGTTACTTGATGCCGGTGATCTTGATGCGGGTGAGCTCCTGGCGGTGCCCCTGGCGCTTCTTGTAACCGGTCTTGTTCTTGAACTTCTGGATGACGATCTTCGGGCCGCGGAGGTCGCCGACGACCTCGGCCGTCACCGTGACCTTCGCAAGCGCCTTCGCGTCGTGCGTGATCGTCTCGCCATCGACGAGCAGCACGGGGGCGAGCTCGACGTTGCCGTTCTCGTCGGCCTTGATGCGATCGAGGACGACGATGGTGCCGACCTCTACCTTTTCCTGCCGACCACCGGCGCGCACAACTGCGTAAACCACTTGGTAACCCTAACTATTTGACTGGCCAATCGATTTGACTGGGACGTCCAGAAGAAGTCTTGGCGTGTTGTTTGATTCTTTGCGGGCTCAGCCCAGCACACACCAAGGGACAACAATACTCGATTGTCCGTTGCGCGGTCAAACCCCGTCGTGAGTCTCGGCGGTGGGGGCTCCCGATGAGCGGCGCGTCGCGGGGATCCAGAGCAAAACGCCGGCGAGAACGACGAGCGGCGTCGACCCGATGAAGGACTGGATGCCCGTGTTCACCGCCTGCAGCACGGACGAGAATGCTTGCGAGCCGCTGAATGTCGCCGCGGGGAACGAGTTGGCGAACAGCGCCCCCTGGAATTCGATGGAGCCGAGCAGGCCGAGGACGACCCCCACGACGAGCACCAGGGCCGCACCGACACCGCTGGCCAGCACGGAACGGAGGACGACGTCCATCAGGCGCAGCCGCGGAACGATCGGGCGAATCAGCCAGAGGCCGAGCAGCACGCCGACGCTGAACGGGAGGGCGACCTGCCAGAGCTGCCCGAGGTAGGCCCCCAGCCAGTCGAACGGCTCATGGATGTAGATCAACGCGGAGAAGAGCTCACCGAGCAGCGACTGCGCCACCAGGACGATCAGAATGCCCACCGCGGCGAGCGCGGCGGGTGCGAAGGTGCCCCGAACGGTGATGCGCGAGGTCGATGTGCTCATGATGTGTCCCCATCCCTGTCTAGAATCGGCCCATGACGGTGTTGATCGACGAGCCCAGGTGGCCCGCCCACAACACGCTCTGGTCGCACCTGGTGAGCGACAGCTCGCTGGACGAACTGCACCGTTTCGCCCGCGAAGCCGGCATTCCCCTGCGCGCCTTCGATCTTGACCATTATGACGTACCCTCAGCACGGTATGACGAGCTGGTCGCGGCGGGTGCGGAACCGGTCACCATCAGGCAGCTGGTCGAGCGGCTGCGGGCGAGCGGCCTGCGGATCCCCCAGCGCGACCGGCGCTAGCCGTCACCAGGTCGCGCCAGTACCGGCCCGACACCGGCCGGCCGCTGATGAATATCCGATGGCGGACATCCCCATCCGCCCCACACCCGCGCCGGTGGCGGGAGAAATTGTCTCGCGGCGGGAGGCGCGTCTCCCGCCGCGAGAACGTTTCCCCACCACGAGGTGTCATATCTCCCGCCGCGAGACGACTTCCGCGCCACGAGGTGCCATATCTCCCGCCACGAGAACGACCGGGAGGCCCCGCCCCAGCGCGACCAGCGTTAGCCGTCACCAGGTCGCGTCGAAGCCGTCCACGCTGCGCACGACCGCACCGGTGGCGACGTCGACGAACACCGTCGAGACCGAGGTCGACTGCGCATCCACCGAGTACCCATCCGAGACGCTGCTCGAGACATCCGGGATCACCGTCACCGCGACATACTGGCCGTTCGGGGAGACCCGGAAGTCGTCGATGCTGCCCTTGTTGTCGACGGTCTGGAACAGGATGCGACTGGTGGCGCCGCGCTCGGAGACGAGGTAGCTCGCGAACGCGCCGGGGTGGTCGGGGTCGAACACCGCGACCTGCTGCACCCGATCCGTCCCTGTCCCGAGGATTGCCACCTTCCCGCCGTAGGTCGTCGCCCCGCCGAGGGGACGCGTCGGGAGATATGTCTGCGCGCCGTCCTTCAGCGAGGAGACGAGCTTGTTGCCGAGGGCGTCGCCGACGACGATCGCCGTGCCATCCGGGCACACGCCGTCGAGCTCGGCGTACTGACGCAGCGGCGTCACGGACCCGGGCTTCTTGGCGTCGATCAGCAGCATCGTCCGATCCTCGGCCTGCGCCACCAGGCTCGTGCTGCTCCCGATGAACGCCCAGGCGAGCACCGCGAGGGACCTCGAGTCGATGCCGAGCACCGGCTGCACGGTGTGCGCACCGGCGAGATCGAGGGTCATGAGGTCGCCGGAGTACCCCGCCCCCTCCCCCGAGCCGGTGAACTCGAATCCCACGATGCCCGTCTGCGGCGCGACCTGGAGATCGTCGACGACGCCGGGTTCCGGCAGCTGCACCCGCTCGACGGGACCGCCGGAGAGGCTCACGATCGACAGGGAGCTGGTGTTGTCGTCGTTCAGGCTGCTGACGACGATCACCCTCGCGTAGACGACGAACTGCTGGATGCGCGGCGCCGAGTACACGATCGTGCGCCCGGTGTCGCCCAGGCTCGTGCGGAGGATCGTGTCTGGCTGTCCGCCCCCGGCGGCGGGGTCGGCACGGTCGAGGTAGTAGACCCGCGCGGCGCCCGTCGTGAACGAGTAGCGGAAGGTCTGCGGCCGATCCTGATAGAGGCTGGTCACCCCGGCGACCCTCACCGTGTACCGCGTGGCGTATCGCAGCCGCTCCGAGAACTGCACGGAGATGACCTGCCCGCCGGCGCTCACGCTGAACGGAGTTGCCGGCGTGATCGTCACCTGCGACTTCCTCACCGCGGACACGTTCTGGTTGGCGAAGAGCCTCAGCTGCTGGTCGGCCTGGGCGACCGCCTGGCTCGTGTCCACGGTCGCGGTGGAGAGCTTCGGACCCTGGACGTAGTCGAGCGCGGCGAAGCCGGCACACAGCACGACGAGGACGGAGATCAGTGCCACGAAGGTGCGGCGGAAGCGGGCGGCCGATCGGCGCGACCGCGGCCGCGTGTCAGTAGAGGTAGGGGTCACGGGGCTGGCTCACGGCGGTGGTTGCGGTCGGCACGAGCGCGATCGGCTGGCGGCTCCTGCTGCTCGGGTTCGTGTCGAATTCGCCCGTCACGCGCACCCATCCGTCGGCCTTGAAGCCGTTCTTCCAGTTCGGCAGGTAGACGGGCACGCCCACCGGCTGGGCGTCGACCGCGCAGCAGGTGATGACGAAGCGGGAGACGTAGAAGACGTTGTCGGGGTCGTCCTTGTCCGCCGTGACGAAACCGGTCACATCCGCGGTCTTGTCCCGGTAGAAGTTGACGTCGCTGGTCTGACGCAGCAGCGAGGACCAGTCGAGCACCGTGAATTTCGAGGAGGCACCCGACGGCGCGGATGCGGCGGAGCCGACCGTCTTCGTCGCTGCGCCGACGTTTGTGCTGTTGATGACCCGCTGGTCCGCGGTGGCCGTCGTCAGGGTCGCCGGGGGGACGACCACGAGGCCGACGGCGACCCCCAGGGTGAGCACGGTCGCGATGACCGAGACGACGGCGCCCCAGCGTCTCGGCGGCTCGTCGTGGTCGTGATCCGGCCGCGCGACGAGACCCGCAATGACCAGAGCCAGACCGAGCGCCGCCATGATGACGGTGAACACGATGTACCGCGGGTGGATGTACAGGATCAGCTGGCCGGTGACGGCCAGCCACACGGTGGACACCAGCGCGGCCGTGCACAGCACGACCCCCTGCCACCTGCGCACCCACCGCCACAGTCGTTCAGGAGACATAGTTGATCACCAGCCCGATCAGGGCGCTGAGGAGCGCGACGAGGATGGTCAGCTGCACGAGCACCCGCACCCGGAAGGTGGTCCGCATGAGGGTCAGCATCTTGATGTCGACGATCGGCCCGAAGACGAGGAAGACCGCGATCGATCCCGGCATGAAGGTGCTCGCGAAGGGGAGGATGAAAAACGAGTCGACGTTCGAGCAGACCGAGATGACGAAGGCGAGCACCATCATCGCGAGGATCGACCAGACGGGGTTGCTGCCGAGGTTCAGCAGCACGGCCCGGGGGACGACGACCTGGACGAGCCCGGCGACGAGGGCGCCGATGAAGAGCGCGGGCATCATGACGCTGCCCTCGTGGGTGAACAGTTCGACGCTCTTGCGCCAGCGGCCGCCGGCGTGCTCGTGCCGGTCCGGCAGCCGGCACTCGGCGGCGAAACGATCGGTGAGCAGGCCGTCCTGATCCGGATGCCTGTCGAACAGCCAGCCGATCACGTTGGCGACCAGGAAGCCGCCGACGAGCCGCGCAGCGAAGACCCAGCTGGTGAAACCGAAGGCCTGACCGGTGGTGAGGATGGTGATCGGGTTGACGATGGGGGCCGCCAGCAGGAAGGTCATCGACTCGGAGACGGTGAAGCCCTTGATGAGCAGGCCGCGGGCCAGGGGGACGTTGCCGCACTCGCACACCGGCAGGAGGATCCCGAGCAGCGAGATGACGGCGCGCCGGAGGAACGGGCTGCGCGGAAGCACCCTCATGATCCAGGTGTCCGGAATCCACACCTGGACCACGATGGAGAGCACAACACCGAGGATGACAAACGGCAGCGACTCGATGATGACGCTGATGCTCAGGGTGAGCAGGTCCTGCACCTGGTTGGGCAGCGACCAGGCCCCGAGCGCGGGGGTGACGGCGCGGATCACAAAGATCAGGACGATCCCGACCAGGCCGACGATCAGCCCGACCCCGGTGGGTACGCCGGTGCGACCTCGCTGCCGCTCAGCCGTCCGGGTGCCCACCCGTCGGATATTACGTCGCCGCGCCGCCCCCGCGCGGCGACGCGCTATTCGATCGGCGAAGTGGGAGCGGATTCGGAGGCCGGCGGATGCACGGTCCCCGCGCTGGACGCCCGGCGCGAGATGCGCGAACGTCCCTGGCCGGGCTGCTTCGGCTCCGGCAGCGCCTCGAGCACGGAGTCGAGGATCTGCTCCGCGTCGTGGGTGCTGATCCGGCGCGGCGGCCGTTGGACCTTGGCCACCGGGATGTCGAGGATCGCCATCGCGGCCTCCGCGGCCGCCACGGACGCCTCTTCGGCGCGGCTGGGCGCCGCCGGCATCTCCTCGACCACGATCAGACCGGGCTCGGCCACGATCGGCCCGGGCTCGGCAGTCTCGGTCGGCGCAATGGTGCTGGCCGCGATCTGGGCGAGGGCGTTCTTCACGTCGTCGGTGATGGCGTGGGTCCCGCCGGCGCTCTTCTGGGCCGGCGCCTGGGCCTGACGGGCGAAGTCGCCGCCGTTGCCGCTGTTCCCGTTGCCGCCCTTGCCGCCGCGACCGCGGCGCACCTCGGGCTGCGCGGTCTGGCGATGCTTGGTGACGGGGTCGTGGTGGATGATGATCCCCCGGCCGGCGCACACCTCGCAGGGCTCGCTGAACGACTCGATGAGGCCGAGGCCGAGCTTCTTCCGGGTCATCTGGATGAGCCCGAGGCTCGTCACCTCGGCGACCTGATGCTTGGTCCGGTCACGGCTGAGGCATTCGACGAGCCTGCGCAGGACGAGGTCCCGGTTCGACTCGAGGACCATGTCGATGAAGTCGACGACGATGATGCCGCCGATGTCGCGCAGCCGCAGCTGGCGCACGATCTCCTCCGCCGCCTCGAGGTTGTTCTTGGTGACGGTCTCCTCGAGGTTTCCGCCGGAGCCGACGAACTTTCCCGTGTTGACGTCGACCACGGTCATGGCCTCCGTGCGGTCGATCACGAGGGAGCCGCCGGAGGGCAGCCAGACCTTGCGGTCGAGCGCCTTCTCGATCTGCTCGGTGATGCGGTACTCGTCGAAGGAGTCCGCCGTGCCCTCGTAGGTCTGCAGCCGGTCGACGAGGTCCGGGGCCACCTGGCCGAGGTAGGTCGAGATCGTGGCGAACGCATCCTCTCCCTCGATGACCAGCTTGTGGAAGTCCTCGTTGAAGACGTCCCGAACGATCTTGACCAGGAGGTCGGGCTCGCTGTGCAGCAGCGCGGGCGCCTGAACGGTCTCGAGGGTCTCGCTGATGGCCGCCCACTGCGCCGTGAGGCGGTTGACGTCCAGCGTGAGCTGCTCCTCGGTCGCCCCCTCCGCCGCGGTGCGCACGATGACGCCGACGTTCTCGGGGAGGACCTCCTTGAGGATCTTCTTGAGTCGGGACCGCTCGGTGTCGGGGAGCTTGCGGCTGATCCCGTTCATCGAGCCGTTGGGCACGTAAACGAGGTAGCGGCCGGGAAGGCTGACCTGGCTGGTGAGCCGGGCGCCCTTGTGTCCGACCGGATCCTTGGTGACCTGCACGAGCACCTTGTCGCCCGGCTTGAGCGCGAGCTCGATGCGACGGGCCTGGCTCTTGCCCTCCGCGGAGTTCTCCGCCGCGGCATCCCAGTCGACCTCGCCGGAGTAGAGCACGGCGTTGCGGCCGCGTCCGATGTCGACGAACGCCGCCTCCATGCTCGGCAGGACGTTCTGCACCCGGCCGAGGTAGACGTTTCCGATGAGGCTCGCGTCGGCGGCCTTGGCGACGTAGTGCTCAACGAGCACGCCGTCCTCGAGCACGCCGATCTGGATGCGGCCGAACTTGGAACGCACGACCATCACCCGGTCGACGGCCTCGCGCCTGGCGAGGAACTCGGCCTCGGTGATGACCGGACGACGACGACCCGCGTCCCGCCCGTCACGACGACGCTGCTTCTTGGCCTCGAGCCTGGTCGAGCCACGGACCTTGGTCGGTTCGTTGCTCAGCTCCGGCGCCGGGCGCGGCGTGCGCACCTTGACCACCGTGTTGGCCGGTGACCCGCCGCCGTTGCCGTCGCGGTCCTCTTCCCCCGAGCGGCGCCTGGCCCGACGGCGAACGGTCGCGGTGTCGTCGTCGCCGGCGTCCTGCTGGCCCTGGCCACCGGAACGGCCGTTCTGGCGGGGAGGGAGCACCGGGATGTCCGGTGCCTGGAAGATGAGCGAGGTGGTCGGGCGCAGCGGGACGACGGGGGCCGGTTCCGGCGCGGCGGATTCCTCGTTAACGGTCGCGTCGTCCGACGGCTGGTCGGCGGCGTGGGCCGCCTTCCTGCTCGTGCTGCGGGCGGGCGCCTTCGCGGGCGCCTCGGCGGGCTCGGGCTCGGAGGACCGGTCGGTCGCCTCCGTCACGGTGCCGCCGTCGCGGTCGGCGGCATCCGAGGCCGAGGTGGCCTTCGGTGCGGTTGCCCGGCGCGCGGGAGCACGGCGAGCCGGCGCCTTCTGCTCGGCGGGCTCGGCGGGCGCCTGCGCCGGAGCGGCGACGTCTGCCGGAGCGGACGCCTCGGCGGCCGGGGTCTCGACCGGTGCCGGGGCCTCCGTCAGCGCGGTCTCCTGCGCGGTGGCCGTCTCGGCCGACTTGCCGGACCTGCGTCCGCCGAAGAGACGCGTACGCCGCTTTCCGCCCTCGTTTTTCGCCCCGTTGTCAGTGTTCTCTGAATTTGTCTCCACCATTGCTGGTGCACTCCTCGCCCGGGCGGTGGCCGCGCCACCCACCGGGTACTTTCTCGTGCGGCCTTCGACTTCGGCGAATCTGGCGCCTCGGCGAACTCCGCTAATCCTTACGCTCCAGGACCGGCCATCGTGGCTCTGGTCCCGCTCGTTTGTGATGCTGCTTGCTCGAAACTGGCTATTCGACACGATCGTAGGGCGGCACCGTCTTGTGAGGTCATGAACAACACGGTGTCGATTCTGCGCGGCCCGGTTTGGTGCCCGGTAAGCATTCTTTGTGGTCACGTCGAGCGCGGCTCGGGTGACTAGTTACAAATTATCGCATGCATTGCCATCAACGCGGCATTTGGCCCGTGCAATAATCTGCAGGGTGTCAACACCACCCTCGGCGGGGCGAGAGCGACTGTCCGCCTCCGGCCTCACCGCGATCGGTGCCCTCGGGGTGCTTTTCGCCTTCATCCAGACGGTCATCACCTTCTCCCACCTCGAGTCGGGCGCTTCCGGTCTCGCCCTGATCGGCGCGGACAACGAGCTCGGTTACCCCTCGTCCGCCCTGGCACTTGCCGTGTTCACCCTCGTGGTCGCCGTCGGCGTCGGGACCCTTTCGGGCGGCCGGTTCGGCGGCTCCTGGTGGACGGCGCTCGTCGTCATCCTCAGCCTCGCGACTGGCTTCGAGCTCTGGGCCACCGTGCTCCAGTTCACCCCCCTGCTCCTGGTGCAGCTGATCCTGGCGGCCGCGGCTCTCGCGATCGCCGTCCCGCGCATCCTGCCCCTCGGCCAGACCGCCGGACTGGGGATCTTCCTCGTCGTCGCCTCGTCGATCGGGCTGTTCGCCGCCTTCCGGCTGACCGTCGAGAAGGTGGTCACCTACGTCAGCCCGGATGCGCGCCTCACCTGCAACCTCAGCGTCCTGGTCCAGTGTGGCAAGAACCTGGCCTCCTGGCAGGGTTCGCTGTTCGGCTTCCCCAACCCGCTCCTCGGCCTCGGCGGTTGGACGGCGGCCCTGCTCGTCGGCCTGGCCCTCCTCTCCGGCATCCGGTTCGCCAGGGGGTTCTGGATCGCCTTCGCCATCGGCGTCGCCGGCGCGCTCGCCCTGGTGATCTGGCTCATCAGCCAGAGCATCTTCGTGCTCGGCACGCTCTGCCCCTGGTGCATGGTGACCTGGGCGGTGACGATCCCCAGCTTCTGGGCGGTCGCCTTCCACGTCCTCAAGACCGGAGCCGTCCCGGTGCCAGCCGGCGCCCGGCGGTTCTTCGCCGCGGCATACACCTGGGTGCCGCTCATCACCCTGCTGAGCTACCTGGTCGTCGCGCTGATCGCGCAGGGACGGCTGGATGTCATCCACCACTGGGGATGAGCGTCGCCGACGGAGGGCCTCACTGGAAGTGCACTCGCAGGAAGCGCAACGACGACGCCCAGTTCCATCCCCTAAGTTAGAACTCGGTCTCTGGTCAACAAATAAGAACGTTGGTTTTGCAACATGGTCGCTCCCGCTAGCCCCACACCCCCGTCCGGCAAGAAGGACAGGCGCGAACAGGCGAGGGAGACCGCACGCCTCGAACGCGAGGAGGCCAAGAAGCGCCAGCGCCGCAACCGGCGCCTGCTGCAGGGCGGGCTCGGCGTGCTGGTCATCGCGATCGTCGTCATCGTGGTCGTCGTCGTGGTGAACGTCTCCGGATCGGGCACGAGCAAGGGCGGCACGGCGGCCCCGCGCAATCTGGCCAGCGACGGCGTGCTGCTCAGCGGCAGCGGCGGCGACAGCGGGACCATCACGGCGACGCGCACCGCCGCCATCAAGCCGAACGGCAAGCCGATCGCGACCGATGCGAGCAAGCACACGAACACGGTGAACATCGTCACCTACATCGACTACCTGTGCCCCTACTGCCAGCAGTTCGAGGCGACCAACCAGGCCCAGATCGAGAGCTGGGTGAAGGCGGGCACCGCGACCCTCGAGATCCACCCGATCTCGATCCTCGACAACAGCTCCCTCGGGAGCAAGTACTCCACCAGGGCGGCGAACGCCGCGGCCTGTGTCGCCACCTACGACCCGGACAACTTCTTCGCGGTCAACGCGGCGCTCTTCGCCAATCAACCCACCGAGAACACCACGGGCCTCAGCGATTCGAAGCTGATCTCCGTGCTCAAGGGGGCGGGCAGTGGCAGCAGCACGATCAGCTCGTGCATCACCTCGCAGAAGTTCGTCGACTGGGTCGCGAGCGCATCGACGAGGGCGACGACCGGGCCGCTGGCCAACACCTCCGTCGCCAAGGTGACGGGAACGCCGACGGTGCTCGTCAACGGCACCCAGTACTCCGGCTCGCTCACCGACGCGGACGCCTTCGCGAGCTTCGTCGCCGCCCAGGCGTCGAACTAGCCGGTCAGTCGAACCAGAGGGCCAGCTCCCTCGCCGCGGACTCCGGGGAGTCGGAGCCGTGCACGAGGTTCTGCTGCACCGCGAGCCCCCAGTCGCGGCCGAGGTCCCCGCGGATCGTCCCGGGGGCCGCGGT
Organism: Lacisediminihabitans sp.; assembly: GCF_036404185.1. Taxonomy (GTDB): domain Bacteria; phylum Actinomycetota; class Actinomycetes; order Actinomycetales; family Microbacteriaceae; genus Lacisediminihabitans. The sequence continues at coordinate 12,743 of NZ_DASWPB010000045.1, forward strand.
CGTCGGGTCGGTGGTGCCGGCGAGCGACCGGAAGCCCTCGATGACCCGATCCCCCGCGATGCGGAGCGCGACGATGGCGCCGCTCTCCATGAACTCCACGAGGGGCTCGTAGAACGGCTTGCCCTGGTGCTCCTCGTAGTGGCTGGCCAGCAGCTCCCGCGAGGCCTGGACCAGCTTGATGTCGACGAGCTGGTAGCCCTTCGCCTCGATGCGGCGCAGGATCTCGCCGGTCAGGTTGCGGGACACGCCGTCCGGCTTGACCAGGACAAGGGTCTCTTCTGTACTCATGGATGCTCTCCTAGCGGTGGTCGGTTGATTGGTCGAGATCGGTCGTTCGGGCGAGGTAGGCGGCCTCGCGCGCATCCAGGCGGCGGCCGGTGACGAAGCAGTAGATCCAGATCGCGAGGAAGACCGCGCCGATGAAGTACATCATGGGCACGAGGATCCCGACCGCGATGAGCACGGCCTGCAGCAGCCAGCCGAGCCAGACTCCCCAGGGATAGCGCACGAGCCGGCCGTCGAGGAGGAGCACAACGAGCAGCGCCGCTCCCCCGCCGAAGGCGATGCCTGCCGGAAGCGCCCGCAGCCCGAAGACGACGAGGGTGACGAAGAAGACGAGCACCGCCTCGAGCATCAGCGTGATCGACAGGAGGGACTCCGAGGCGGATCGCTCGCGCCGCGCGGCCGGAGCGGCCCCGTCGGTCACCGCTTCCAGCCTTCCCGGTCGGCGAGGACGAGGGCGTCGCCGATGAGGGTGATCGAACCGGTGACGACGACGGCGCGGCGCGGCGCGGCCTCCGCCCATTCCCGCGCGGAGGCGATGGCCTCCGACAGGCTGTCGAACTCGAAGGTCCTCTCGTCTCCCGCCCGTTCGCGCACGACGTCGGCGAACTCCTCGACGGGCACCGCCCGGTCGGAGCTGGAGGCAGTCACGAAGAACCGGCTGGCGACGGGGGCGAGGGCGTCCACGATGCCCCGCGCATCCTTGTCCCCCAGCACGCCGATGACGAAGAGCACCTCGTCGAAGGTGAAGTAGCTGATGATCGCCCTGGCGAGGGACTGCGCGCCGTCGGGGTTGTGGGCGGCGTCGATGATGACGGTCGGGTCGACGCCGATCACCTGGAGCCGGCCGGGCGAGGTGGCGGTGGCGATGCCCTCCGCGAGCACGTCGCCGACGAGCGCCTGGGTTCCCCCGCCGAGGAACGACTCGACGGCGGCGATCGCGACGGCCGCGTTCTGCGCCTGGTGGTCACCGAACAGCGGCAGGAACAGGTCCTCGTAGGTGGCGGCGAGGCCGCGGACGGCGATCACCTGACCGCCGACGGCGACGGTGTTGCTGAGCACGTCGAAGGCCGCTCCCTGCACGGCCATGGTCGACTCGCTGAGCTCGGCCGCCCGTTCCAGCTCGGCGAGGGCGGTCTCCGGCTGGGCGGAGGTCACGACGGCGGAGGCGGGCTTGATGATGCCCGACTTGGTCGCGGCGATCTGGGCGACGGTGTTGCCGAGGCGGGCCATGTGGTCGAGCGAGATCGGCGTGAACACGGCGACCACGCCGTCGCCGACGTTGGTCGAGTCCCATTCGCCGCCGAGACCGACCTCGATCACGGCGACGTCGACCGGGGCGTCGGCGAAGCTCGCGAAGGCCAGCGCGGTGAAGGCCTCGAAGAAGGTCAGCGGCGCCTCCCCCATCGCGGCGAGCTCGACATCCACCATCTCCAGGTACGGCTCGATGTCACGATAGTTGGCGACGAGCGCCTCGTTCGAGATGGGCTCACCGTCGATGACGATGCGCTCGTTCACCCGCACGAGGTGCGGGCTGGTCAGCAGACCCGTGCGCAGGCCGTAGGCGCGCAGGATGCTCTCGGTGATGCGACTCGTGCTCGTCTTGCCGTTCGTCCCGGTGATGTGGATGATCGGATAGGCGCGCTGCGGGTCGCCGAGCAGCTCGACCACCCGGCGGGTCGGGGCGAGGCGCGGCTGCGGATTGGCCTCGCCGATGCGGCCGAGCAGCTCTCGATAGACCTCGTCGGCGTCCTTCTGGAAGAGGGCGTCGTCGCTCAGCTCCGGGTCCTGTGGGTCCTGCTCGTTCGACGAATCCTTAGACATCGGCTCCTGCTCCATGGATCGTGACCTCGACGAGCACATCGCCGCCGTTGGAATACTGCCCCGCCGCAACCCGCGACCGGAAGGCGCCGAGCCTTCCGTGCCGGGCGGCGAACACCTCAACATCCTCCTCCTCGGTGTCGACGAAGCGGGTCTCGAGGGCGAGGGTCTCCTCGGCGATGCTCGCCGAGAAGGGCTCGACGCCGAACCGCTCCGAACCGGAGGCGAAGTAGAGGGTGAGGTCGATGCGGTCGCTGACCGCAAAACCGGCGGCCTTGCGGGTGTCCTGCACCGCGCGGATGAGGTCGCGGGCGAGCCCCTCCGCCTCGAGCTCCCAGGTCGTCACGGTGTCGAGCAGCACGAAGCCGCCTCCCGGCAGGAAGGCGATCGCCTTGGTCTCGTCCGCGGCACGGAGCCGGAGGGTGAACTCGCCCTCCAGGAGCTCGAGGCCCCCGGCGGTCACGACCCCGTCGGTCACGGAATAGTCGCCGGCCTTGGCGGCCTGGATGACCCGCTGGACGTCCCTGCCGATGCGCGGGCCGAGGGTGCGCGCGTTGACACTCAGCCCGTACTCGATGCCGTGCTGCTCAAGGCTCGTCGGGCGCAGCTCCTCGAGCCGCACCGCCTTGACGTTGAGCTCCTCCTGGAGGATGTCCGTGAACGCCGCGAGGCCCTCGACGTCCTCGGCGACCACGGTCAGCTCGGCCAACGGCAGCCGCACGCGCAGCCCCCTGGCCTTGCGCAGTCCGAGGCCGGCGGAGGCGATCTCGCGGATGCGGTCCATCGTCGTGACCAGGCCGTCGTCCTCGGGGAACAGGTCGGCGTCCGGCCAGTCCGTCAGGTGCACGCTGCGACCGCCGGTGAGCCCCTGCCACACCTTCTCGGTGATCAGCGGCAGCAGCGGGGCCGCGACCCGGCTCACCGTCTCGAGGACGGTGTACAGGGTGTCGAACGCCTCCGGACTGTCGCCCGACCAGAACCGGTCGCGGCTGCGCCTGACGTACCAGTTGGTGAGCACGTCGGCGAAATCCCGCAGCGTCGCCGCGGCGACCGGGCTGTCCAGTCCGTCCAGCTGGGCCGTCACGTCGAGGATCAGCCGGCGGGTCTTGGCCAGAAGGTAGCGGTCGAGCAGGTCGCCGGAGTCGGTGCGCCAGGCGGCCTCGTGGCCGGAGGCGTTCGCGTACAGGCTGAAGAAGTAGTAGCTGTTCCAGAGCGGAAGCATCAGCTGGCGCACGCCCTCGCGGATGCCTTCCTCCGTCACCACGAGGTTGCCACCCCGGATCACCGAGCTGGACATGAGGAACCAGCGCATCGCATCCGCGCCGTCCCGGTCGAAGACCTCGGAGACATCCGGGTAGTTGCGCAGCGACTTCGACATCTTCTGCCCGTCGCTGCCGAGCACGATGCCGTGGCTGATGACGTTGCGGAAGGCGGGCCGGTCGAACAGCGCCGTCGAGAGCACGTGCAGCAGGTAGAACCAGCCGCGGGTCTGCCCGATGTACTCGACGATGAAGTCCGCGGGGTTGTGCTGCTCGAAGAAGTCCTGGTTCTCGAAGGGGTAGTGCACCTGGGCGAACGGCATCGAGCCGGAGTCGAACCAGACGTCGAGCACGTCCTCGATGCGGCGCATGGTGGAACGACCGGTCGGGTCGTCGGGGTTCGGTCGGGTGAGCTCGTCGATGTACGGGCGGTGCAGGTCGGTCGGGCGCACGCCGAAGTCCCGTTCGAGCTCGTCGAGCGAACCGTAGACGTCGATGCGCGGGTGGCTCGGGTCGTCGCTCTTCCAGATCGGGATCGGCGAGCCCCAGTACCGGTTGCGGGAGATGGACCAGTCGCGGGCGCCGGCGATCCACTTGCCGAACTGGCCGTCCTTGACGTTGTCCGGCACCCAGTTGATCTCCTGGTTGAGCTCGCCCATGCGGTCGCGGAACTCGGTGACCCGCACGAACCAGCTCGAGACCGCCTTGTAGATGAGCGGGTTGCGGCAGCGCCAGCAGTGCGGGTAGCTGTGCTCGTAGCTCGCGACCCGGAGCAGCCTGCCCTCGGCGCGGAGCATCTGGGTGAGCGGCTTGTTCGCGTCGAAGACCTGGAGGCCGGCCACCTCGGCGATGAGCGGCAGGAACTTGCCGCCCTCGTCGACGGAGATGATGACCGGGATGCCCGCGGCCGCGCAGGTGAGCTGGTCGTCCTCGCCGTAGGCGGGCGCCTGGTGGACGATGCCGGTGCCCTCCCCGGTGGCGACGTAGTCGGCCACGAGGATGCGCCAGGCGTTCTGGGTGCCCCAGGTCGCCTCGTCGGCGTAGTAGTCCCAGAGCCGGTCGTAGGCCACGCCCTCGAGCTCGGCGCCGAGGTAGGTGCGCTCGATCGCGGCGAGCGCCTCCGCGGCGGACTCGTAGCCGAGGTCCTTGGCGTAGGCGGCGACGGTGTCGGCGGCGAGCAGGTACCCCGCCAGCCCCTCGGCGGATCCGTCTGCGGCCCCGAGCGGACCGCTTGGAAGGACGGCGTACTCGATCGCCGGGCCGACGGCGAGCGCGAGGTTCGTCGGCAGCGTCCACGGGGTCGTCGTCCAGGCGAGCGCCTTCACGCCGGTGAGCCCGAGGCTCTCCGCCTTCGCGCCGTCCAGCGGGAAGGTCACGGTGACCGTCTGGTCCTGCCGCATCTTGTAGACGTCGTCGTCCATCCGCAGCTCGTGGTTGGACAGCGGGGTCTCGTCGTGCCAGCAGTACGGCAGCACCCGGAAGCCCTCATAGGCGAGCCCCTTGTCGTAGAGCTGCTTGAAGGCCCAGATGACGCTCTCCATGTAGGTGATGTCGAGGGTCTTGTAGTCGTTGTCGAAGTCGACCCAGCGGGCCTGGCGGGTGACGTACTCCTGCCATTCCTCGGTGTACTCGAGCACGGACTCGCGGGCCTTCGCATTGAAGGTCGCGATGCCCATCTCTTCGATCTCCGACTTCTCGGTGATGCCGAGCTGCCGCATGGCCTCGAGTTCTGCGGGCAGGCCGTGGGTGTCCCAGCCGAAGCGGCGGTGCACCTGCTTGCCACGCATGGTCTGGTAACGGGGGAAGAGGTCCTTGGCGTACCCGGTGAGCAGGTGCCCGTAGTGCGGCAGGCCGTTCGCGAAGGGCGGGCCGTCGTAGAAGACCCACTCCTGGCATCCTTCGCGCCGGTCGATGGATGCCTGGAAGGTGCCGTCCTTCTTCCAGAAGTTGAGGATGCCGCGCTCGATCGCCGGAAAGCTCGGGCTCGGGCTGAGCGGTTCGTTCGATCCGTCGTGCGGGTAGGTCATGTCACTCCTGGGGCAGTTGCACTGTGTGCGGGGACGACGGGTGTTTTCTCCAATCCCGCCGCGGTACCACCCCGCTTGCAACCCATGCGCTTGACGTGCCACGCCGGGAGCCGCTCTCGTGGGACGTGACGTGCCCCGACCGCCCGGGTCTACTGGGCTCTCGCCGTTCTTCCGGAGACTCCCCGGTGATGGCCGGATCGATGTCGTTACGACGATTCTAGAGGACATGACACACTGGAGGGGATGACCGCTCCCGCCGAGAAGGTTCAGGCCGCCGGCTCGCTCACCGTCGTGATCGCGCTGGGAGCAAACCTGCTCGTCGCCGTCGCGAAGACGGTCGCCTCCTTCATCACCGGTTCGGCGTCCATGGTGGCCGAGGCCGCCCACTCCTGGGCCGACTTCGGCAACGAGATTTTCCTGCTGGTCGCGGACCGCCGGTCGATGCGGGAACGCGACGACCCGCATCCGCTCGGCTACGGACGCGAGGCCTACGTCTGGTCGATGTTCGCCGCCTTCGGCATCTTCACCGCCGGCGCCGTCGTCTCCGTCTGGCACGGCCTGCAGGAGATGCTCTCCCCCGAGGCGACGACCGACTTCGGCATCGCCTACACGGTGCTCGCCGTCTCGTTTGTGCTCGAGGGCTTCTCCTTCCTCCAGGCCTACCGTCAGGCCCGCTCCGGTGGGATCAGCCGCGGCATCTCCACCGGGCGCTACGCGCTGGTCAGCTCCAACGCCACCCTCCGCGCGGTCTTCGCCGAGGACTCCGCGGCGCTGATCGGGCTTCTCGTCGCCTTCCTCGGCATCCTGCTCCACCAGCTGACCGGGATCGCGGTCTTCGACTCGGCCGGCTCGATCCTGATCGGGCTGCTGCTCGGCGGGGTGGCGGTCGTGCTCATCGACCGCAACCGGCGGTTCCTCATCGGCGAGATGCCGGATGCCGCGCTCCAGGCCGACGTGCTCTCCGGCCTCCTCGCCCGCCCGGAGATCGACCGGGTCACCTACCTCCACCTCGAGTTCGTCGGGCCCGGCAAGGTCTTCCTCGTCGCCGCGGTCGACCTCGTCGGCGAGAGCACCGAGACCCACGTCGCCATCGCGCTGCGCCGGGTGGAGGCGGAGCTGGAACGGAACGACCACGTCGAGGAGGCGGTGCTCACGCTCTCGACCCCGGACGAGCCGTCGTTGGGGGTGTAGCGGTTACTGTCGTCGACCGGGTACTCCTCATCCGGCAGCTGCTGGCCGAGGGCGTAGGCGAGAGGCCCGCCGGTGTCCAGCGCGCGGACGACGCGTCAGAGGTTCGTCCGCGCATGCGGCCGCGAGCAGGACTAGCGGGTGTCGCGTGCGCGTCGCCTCAGGTTCGTGGCGCAAGGCTCGCCGCCACAGCTTCCGGGTCGTCGCAGCCGACGACCAGCTCGTCGTACTCCGCTCCGTTCAAGCGGATCACCACTCCGCGAGGCCGGCCATGGTGAACGACGACGAACGACTTCTTGCCCCCACCGCGGATCGTGCCCACCACAAGCACGCCGGGGATGCCGGTCCCGGTGCGGATCCCGTGCACGACGTCGAGCGCGTCCTCAACGACTTCCACGTCCCGCACTGCTGTCCGCGGGACTCTGACGTCGCCACGGATGGCCTCAAGCTTCTCCGTGGGCGTGAGCGCGAGAACCACCTCGTCGCCCTGCACTGTCACCTCGGCCACGTGGCGCTCCTTTGATGTTTGTTGGCTTGCCGCCAGAGTCAGCATCGTTTACAAAAGCGCTGTCTGTCAAGCTATGCTTTACAGGTGGCTGAATCATTCCTCACGCTCGCGAACCAGCTCCACCGCGATCTGGGCGCCATCGTCGCCGCTCCCGTGCTGACCGAGAACCCAGACCCCGCCGCGGCGGTGCGGGCCTCCGTCGAGTTGCAGTCCCAGGTCACCGCTCTTGTCGCGGCAGCGGCAGAACAGGCCCGTGGCGCAGGAGCCACCTGGCAGGAGATCGGCCAAGCCCTCGGCGTCACGCGTCAGGCTGCGTTCCAGCGATTCGGCAAGCCCATCGATCCGCGAACAGGAGAAACCATGAACACCGTCCCGCTGCCCGAAGCCGCCACGCTTGCCGAGGCCGTCATCGACGAGCTCTCCACCGGCAGATGGGACGAGGTCGCCGAACGGTTCGACTCGCAGATGCGTGAGCGGCTCGGCAGCGAGGGACTGGCCGCTGCATGGGCCCAGGTGATCGGCCTCGCCGGCGCATACGAACGCCGAGGAGAGGTCGAGGCGGCACGCGCGGCCGACGTGACCATCACCAACACGCCCCTCGCCTTCGAAGCAGGCGACTTCACCGCACGAATCTCTTTCCGCGACGACCAGACCATCGCCGGGCTCTACCTCCTCGCCACCGAACCGAAAACGTCCTAACCAGGGACCTTCGACCTCGATCTGCACATGGTGTGGCCCTTCGACCACTAGATGAGTGAGTCCTCTTAGGGCTTGGCCGCGTGGAGGCTGTTAATCGCAGGTGGAGGGTGTTAAACCCTGTGTGTGAAAACCGACCTCAACATCCTCCTGACCACACTTTACGTCCATCTCGACGATCGGATCCTGCCCGGACTCGGCTTCTCGCGAGACCGTCACCCGGGGACGCAAACCGGCGCTGACCGATGTCGAGTTGCCCTGCCTTGTCGTCGCCCAGCAGATGCTCGGGATCGCATCGGATCGCAAATGGATCCGGCATGTTGCTGCGCCTCCCACTCCCGATTCTTCTGGGGCTTTCGCCTCTACCTGATCTGCACTTCCGACGGAATGCCGACTGTCTGGGAGCTGGCGAACCCGAAGATCGGAGAACGCGAAGCCGCCCGGATTTCGAAGCCTTCATCACCGACGACCTCGGCGCCCACCTGATCCGCCCGGATCGCAAGGACGAGAAGAAACACTTCGGCAAACTCGGTCGCATCCGCCAATGGGTCGAATCCGTCTTCGACACCCTCAAAGGCCAACTCACCCTCGAAGAACACGGCGGCCGCAGCATCCCCGGCGTCTCCTCCCGCATCGCCACCCGACTACTCGCCCTCGCCGCAGCCATCTGGCACAACTGGCTCATCGGAGCCCACCACAAACGATCCCTCACCGCCTACGACCATGAGGACTCACTCATCTAGGCCAGATGACTTTGAGC
>NZ_DASWPB010000046.1:0-5642 GCF_036404185.1 Lacisediminihabitans sp.
CTGCGGATCCGCTCCGCGAGCGGCTCCAGGTAGGCGTCCCCCGTCGGAAGCTCGATGTCGATTCCCGCCTCGAGCGCGAGCGCCGCGGCCTCGCCGCGGTCGGCCGCCACGGCGTGCATGACCTCGAGGAACGCGATCGCGAAGTAGTCGGCGACGACGACGCCGTCGAACCCCAGCGTGCCGCGCAGCAGATCGGTGACGTAGGCGGGGTTGGCGGCCATCGGGATGCCGTCGACCTCGGTGTAGGAGTTCATGACCGACCGCGCGCCGCCGTCGCGGATCGCCATCTCGAACGGCGGCAGGAAGACATCCGCGATCTCCCGCGGCCCGGCGTAGACCGGGGCGTGGTTGCGGCCGGCGCGTGAGGAGGAGTAGCCGAGGAAGTGCTTGAGCGTCGCGTGGATGCCTGCCCCCTGGAGGCCGCGCACATAGGCGGTTCCGACGGTGCCGACGAGATACGGATCCTCGCCGATGCACTCGTCCACCCTGCCCCAGCGGGGGTCACGGATGACGTCGAGCACCGGGGCCAGCCCCTGGTGGATGCCGAGCGGCTTCATCGATCCGCCGATGGCGGCCGCGACCTGCTCCACCAATTCGGGGTCGAAGGATGCGCCCCAGGCCAGCGGCGTCGGGAAGGTCGCGGCCGTCCACGCGGCGAGCCCGGTCAGGCACTCCTCGTGCACGAGCGCGGGGATGCCCAGGCGCGTCTCGCGTTTGAGCCGCCGCTGCTCGCCCCACAGCCACGCCGCACGCTCCGCCGGATCGACGGGGCGCGTGCCGTACACGCGGGTGTAGTGCCCGAGCCCGTTACGGGTGACCTCGGAGAGATCGCCCGCGGCCTTCTGGTCCGCGGCCATCTCGCCCTGCATCGGCGCGACGAGACCACTCTGGTCCAGCCAGTACCCGACGATCTGGGCGAGCTTCTCTTCGAGGGTCATCCGCGCGTGGATCGCGCGCACGCGCTCCGATACCTCTGGCATGGCCGGGACAACAACATTCACCGAATTATCACTTTCATTTACAGGAATCGAACCGACCATCACACGCCGCGGCGACGGGCCGACGGCGAGCGCATCAGCCCTTGACGGCCCCGGTCAGGCCACCGACAATGCGCCGCTCGAACAGCGTGAAGAAGATGAGCGCCGGAATCATCGAGAGGGAGGTGAACGCCAAGACCTTGGCCGTGTCCACCGAGTACTGCGATGCGAAGGCCTGCACGCCGAGCGGCAGGGTGAACGTCGACTGGTCGTTGAGGATGAACAACGGCAGCAGGTAGCTGTTCCAGCTCGCGATGAAGGCGAGGATGCCCGTGGTGACCACCCCGGGCAGCGACAGCGGCACGACCATCCGGAAGAAGAATCCGAGTCGACTCGCCCCGTCGATCGACGCGGCCTCCTCGATCTCGTCGGGGATCGCCTTGAGGAACGGCACCAGGATGATGACCGTCGTCGGCAGGCCGAACGCGATCTGGGGCAGGATCACCCCGGCCAGATTGTTCATCAGACCGAGGTCCTTCACCAGGATGTAGAGCGGCGTGATCGCGACGGTCATCGGGAACATCAGGCCGGCGGCGAACAGGGAGTACATCGCCCCCCGTCCCTTGAAGTCGTAGCGGGCGAGCACGAAGCTCACCATCAGGCCGAGCACGACGACGCCGATGGTCGTGGTGACGCCGGCGATGGCCGAGTTGCCCACCTCCTGCCAGAACATCGAACTCGTCAGCACACTCGCGTAGTTGCTGAAGAGCCAGGGGCTCGGGAACCCGGCCGGCGAGGAGGTGATCTGGGCGTTGCTGCGGAAGCCGCCGATCACGATGTACAGGACCGGGGCGAGACACACCGCAATGAAGAGCAGTGCGACGAAGTAGGTAACCGGGTTGCCCCACTTGACGCGGTCGCGGGACGGCCGCATCTCGTGCGGCGCCGTCTCCAGTGTCGTGGCTGTCATTACTTCTGCCTCTCGGTGACCGCGCCGGCCATGTCGCGTCGCAACACGAAGCGCTGATAGATCAATGCAATGACGAGCGAGATCAGGAACATCACGACCGCGACGGCGTTGCCGTAGCCGTAGTTACCCGAGGTGCGCCCGTTCGCGACCATGTAGGTCGCCATGGTGGAGGTGCCCGCCGTCGAGGCGACGTACTGGCCCCAGATGATGTAGACGAGGTCGAACAGCTGCAGTGAACCGATGATCGATAAGAAGGCCCAGATGCGGATGGTCGGCCCGAGCAACGGCAGCGTGATGCGCCACTGGATCTGCCAGTAGCCCGCGCCGTCGATCGCCGCGGCGTCGAAGAGGTCCTCGGAGATGCTCTGCAGTCCGGCGAGGAAGAGGATGACGGCGAAGCCGATGTACTTCCAGGAGATGATGACCATCAACGACCAGATGGCGATCTTGGGATTGGAGAGCCAGTCGGCCTTGAACGCGCCGAGACCGATGTGCTGCAACAGGTCGTTGACGGCACCCGATGTCTGGAGCATGAGGCTCCAGCCCGTGCCGACGATGACCTCGGAGATGACGTAGGGCACGAAGATCAGGACGCGGATGAGCGAGCGTCCCCGGATCTTCTGGTTGAGCAGAAGCGCGAGGACGATCGCGATCGGCCCCTGGATGATCAGGGACAGCACGACGATGAAGCCGTTGTGGAGCAGCACCTCGTGGAAGGCCTTGTCCGCGAAGATCAGGACGTAGTTGGCGAATCCGACGAAGTCGGTCGGCACCCCGAAGCCCTTCCAGCGGAAGAAGCCGTAGTACGCCGCCAGTCCGACCGGGAAGATCACAAAGGCGAGGAAGATGATGATCGCCGGTCCCGCGAGGACGGCGATCTCGATGCGCTTGCGCCAATCCGCGGCCCGGAGCGGGGCCCGCCGCCCGGTGGGGGACGATGCACGACGTGCACCGTCCCCCACCTGCTGCGTGCCCTGAAGCGGCTGCCGATCGATTGACGACTTCGCGTCCAGGGAGCTGCTCATGATGACGATTTATCCCTTAGCTGCGGCTTCGTTGACGGACTTGATGATCCCGTCGACTGAGCCCTTACCGGCGAGCAGGTCGACCACGCCGGTGTTGAGCGCGTTGCCGATGTTCTGCCCATAGAGAGTGTCCAGGTACTGCGACACGAACGGCGCCTTGTTGTAGGCCGTGAGGACCGACTTGAGGTACGGCTCGGTGACGGCGCTCTGCGCATCCTTGTTGACGGGGATGGAGTCGAAGGCCTTGTAGTAACCCTCCTGCACGCTCTGTGTTGCCATGTAGTTGAGGAACTCGGTGCACTGCTTCTTCGGCGCCTTGGCCGAGCAGGAGTAGGCGTCGAGGCCACCCATCATCGAGGCCGGGTCGCCCTTGCCTCCGGAGACGGTCGGGAACGGGAACCAGCCGAGGTCGGGCAGCGCCTTCTCGTCGGGGGTCAGCGAGCTGATCACTCCGGGATCCCAGGCGCCCATGAGCTCCATGGCGGCCTTGTGGTTGGCCAGGAGGCCGGCCGAGCTGCCCGCGCCCTGCTGCGCGGCCGTGGTGAGGAAGCCGTTGTTGAACGGGTCGGTGTCGTTGAAGGCCTTGAGGTCGTTCCCGGCCTTGGTCCAGCAGCTGTCGTCGAACTTGAGCGACGACGCCGACTTTTCCAGGGTGGACTCGCTGCACTCGCGAAGTGCGAAGTTGTAGTACCAGTGGGCGGCGGGCCACGCGTCCTTTGCGCCAACGGCGACTGGCTCGATCCCCGCGGTCTTGAGCTTGGCGATGTCGGCGTTCAGCTCGTCCATCGTGGTGGGCGTCGTGTCGATACCGGCGGACCTGAAGAGGTCCTGGCTGTACCAGATGCCCTCGGGGAGGACGTCGACCGGCATCGCGTAGACCTTGCCCTTGTAGGACTCGCCCTTGAGCGCGCCATCGCTCACGGCGGCCTTCGTCGTGGAGTCGAGGGAGTCGCTGATGTCCAACAGCTGTCCAGCGTCGGCCATGGCGGCCATCTTGCCGCCACCGCGCTGCAGGAAGATGTCGGGAGCGTCACCGGAGTTGAGCGCCGTCTGGAGCTTTCCGTCGAGATCCTCGTTCTGGAGAGTCTGGATCTTGATGGTGACGTTCTTGTGCGATGCTTCGAAGTCCTTGACGGTCTTCTCCCAGAATGCCTTGCCTGGGCCGGTCGTCGAGTTGTGCCAGAAAGTCATGGTGACCTTGCCGTCAGCCGAATTGCCGCCGCTGCCGCTGCCGGAACAGCCCGAGGCGAGCAACGCGGTGCCCACGGCGAGCGCGATAACACCCGCGACTCGAATTTTCCTCTTCATTGTGGAAACCCCTTGGTTGGTTGGTGATGCACGGCAGCCTTGCCGCGCAGTACAGACTGGCACCGGGATGCGCGTCTTGTCAATCGATATCGATAACGATTTCTAAGCGGACCCGCTTCTCCCACGGATCCACCGCCGCGGGCGGTAGCGTAGGCATTATGGACATCCAGATCAATCCATCCCCCTCGTTCGGACGGGTCACGATCTCCGATGTCGCGCGCGCCGCGGGCGTCTCGGTCCCGACGGTGTCCAAGGTCGTCAACGGCCGATACGGCGTCGCGGCGGCCACCTCGAAGCGAGTGCTGGACGTCGTCGCGGCGCTCGGTTACGAGACCTCCCTGGTCGCCGCCAGCCTCCGGCGCCAGCGCACCAATGTCATCGGGATCCTGGTCGCCGAATTCGAATCGTTCTCCACCGAGCTGCTCAAGGGCATCTCCTCCGCCGCCGCGGGGACCGGATACGAGCTGCTCGCCTACTCCGGCCTCGTCGCCGGCGTGAACAGAGCCGGCTGGGAGCGCCGGTCGCTGTCACGGCTGGCCGGCACGCTCATCGACGGGGCCATCATCGTCACGCCCACGATGCTCATGCCGACGACCTCGATTCCCGTGGTCGCCATCGACCCGCACGCGGGACCCGGCGGCCCGTCGACCATCGACTCCGACAGCGTCGGCGGGGCACGGGTCGCGACGCGGCATCTCATCGACCTCGGCCACCGCCGCATCGCCCACATCCGCGGGCGTAGCGACCTCGATTCCGCCAGGCTCCGCGAGGCCGGCTATCGCGAGTCGCTCGCCGAGGCGGGCATCCCCTTCGACCCGGAGCTCGTCCGCGACGGCGGCTATCAGTCGGCGCTGACCGCCGAGGCCGCTCGTGAGCTGTTGACCAGACCGGATCGGCCGACGGCGGTGTTCGCCGCCAACGACATGTCGGCCCTCGGCGTCGTCGCGGTCGCGCATCAGCTGGGGCTGCGGGTCCCGGAGGACGTCTCCGTCATCGGCTTCGACGATGTGCCGGAGGCGGCGAGCTCCACGCCGCCGCTGACCACCATGGCCCAGCCCCTGCAGGACATGGGTGCGCGCGCCCTGCGCATGCTCATCGAGCTGCTCGACGGCCACGAGGTCCCCGGGCACGTGCAGCTGCCGGCCGAGCTCGTCATCCGGTCGAGCACGGGTCCCGCACCCGTTCTCTGATCGCGGCCTCTCGTCGACGTCGTCGGGCAGGCCGGCACCGCCGGCCCGGTGACCTCGTGGCCGTTTTTGGGCATCCGCCGCGGGCGCTGATATGTTGGCAGAAACAACAATTTCCCCGGAAAGTGACGGTGCGACGATGCACTCTGCGGTTCCATTCTCGATGGCCCATCGG
>NZ_DASWPB010000047.1:0-6097 GCF_036404185.1 Lacisediminihabitans sp.
CTACGCGCTGTCCGCGCGGGAGCCGACCAAACCGGCCGGCCCGCTCGACGCCATCAGGCTCGTCGCCGTCGTCGCGGCGCTCGTCGTCGACGTGCTCGTGCTCGTCTCGATGATCGGTCGCGTCGCCGAGTTCGGGTTCACGGCCAACCGCGTCGCGGCGCTGGGGCTCAATCTGCTCCTCGTCGTGAACCTCGCCGTGACGGCCTGGCTGTCGGCTCGGATGCTGGCGCGCCGGCTGCCGGGGGTGCGGCTGGAACGGTGGCAGACCGACTATCTGCCCGTGTTCGGTCTCTGGGCCGCTGCGGTGGTCCTGCTGCTTCCGCCGCTGTTCGCCTTCGTCTGAGCGCGATGCGTGCGGCGGACGGTCACGGTCATTCGATCCGGCCCGCGAAGCGGTAGCGGAACCCGGTGCCCGTGTTCGCGGTGACGATCACGTCGTAATAACCCCATTCGTCGACCGGCCAGTCGACGGTGGCGCTTCCCGACGTCACGTAGGCCTCGTCCCGATGGTCCACGAAGTCGTTGGCGATGAGCTCGAATCGCACCGTCCTGTCCCCGTCGTTGGTCAGGATCAGCCGCAGCGCCGGCTTGGCACCGGTCGTGAAGGCAGCCGTGACCGAGGGCAGACCGACGTCGGTGTGGGTCCCCGAGACGACGGTCCCGGCGAAGCGGCGCAGGAACCGGTCGGGGCCGTAGACGCTGAAGTCGTAGGCGCCGTCCGTCGCGGCCGCGTCCCAGAGATAGCCGGCGCTGGCCCCCGCGGCGATCGTGAACGGGGTGGCCTGGAACGGCAGGGCGATGTTCGGGTACACGAGATGCGACACCCCCTGCTTGCCGGTGTTCTGCATGGTGAGGCTGACCGCCCCGGAGGCCCGGTCGACGGCGACGTTGGCGTTCTGCCGATAGGGGAGCGAGCGGTGCTTGGCGTCGCCCGCCTCCTGGACGGGCATCCGCTGCGCGCCCGCCGCGGGGATGGTGATGGACGGCTTCGACTGGTCGGCGTCGGCCGCGGCGACCAGGGTCGCCGTCATGTCGAGGCCGGGGACCTCGTCGCTCGTCGGGATCGAGACGTCGGCGACCGAGAAGTCGAAGCACGACATGAGATCCCCGCTGATCGTGCGGCGCCAGTCGGAAATGTTCTGGTCCTTGACCCCCGTCCAGGTCTCCAGGAACCGGATGATCGAGGTGTGATCGGAAACCTGCGAGTTGACCCAGCCGCCCCTGGACCACGGGGAGACGACGGTCAGCGGGACGCGCGTCCCGTAGCCGATCGGCAGTCCCGCCACGAACTCGTCCGGCGTGCCTGCCTCCGGCATCGGCGGGACGACGTGATCGAAGTAGCCGTCGTTCTCGTCGTAGTTGATGAGGAGCACGGTCGATGCCCAGGTGTCCGGATTGCTGAAGAGCGCCTGAACGACCGCGTTGGTGTAGTGCGCACCGTAGTCCGGGCTGGCCGACGGGTGCTCGCACCAGCCGTACGGCGCGACGACGTAGGAGACCTGGGGGAGCGTGCCCGCCGCGCAGTCCGCACCGAACTCGCTCAGCAGATGGGCGACATCCAGCCCCTGGCCGGAGTCCGGCTTCCAGCCGTCGTGCAGGCCGCCGTTGATCGCGAGCTTCTGCACCTCGGGATCGCCCGAGGCGAGCGCGTCGTGGTACTGCTGGAACAGCCACAGCGGGTTGTCACCGTAATCGCCGACGTAGGGGTGGTTGCCGTCGTCGCCGACCTCGTCGTTCGCATAGGTTCGCCAGCTGACCCCCGCCGCCTGCAGCCGCTCGCCGTAGGTGCCCCAGCTGTAGACCGGGTTGTAGTCGGCGGGGTTGTCGGTAGCCGGACCGCCCTTGTCTCCCGCGGGGTTGACGGTTCCCGACCACTGGTACAGGCGGTTCGGCGTGGTCGGGCCGTTGAGGGAGCAGTGATACTGGTCGCAGATCGTGAACGCCGAGGCGAGCGCGTGGTGGTATGGGATGTCGTCCTTGGTGAAGTAGCCCATGGTCTGCTCGCTCTTGGCGTCGACCCAGTGGTTCCAGGCCCCGTTGTTCCACGCGGCATGACCGCCGCCCCAGGAGTGGTCGAGTCCGCCGGCGTTCTGCGCGTTGTGGTTCGCCGAGTCGAGCGGGTAGGGCAGCATGACGCCGCCATCGGGCCGCGAGGGGTCCGGTTGGGCGAAGATGGTGGTCCCGTTCGGGAACTCGAGGACCTGCTTGTCGCCGAAACCGCGGACGCCGGGGAGGGTGCCGTAGTAGTGGTCGAAGGAGCGGTTCTCCTGCATGAGGATGACCACGTGCTTGATGTCGGCTGCGGTCCCCGTGCGCGCGGCGGCGGCGGTCCTCGTCGCGGCCCCGGCGGCCTGCCGAGGACCGAAGGCGCTTCCGGCCGCCACCCCGGCCATGATCGCCGCCGCGCCGCCGAGGAGCAGTGAGCGGCGCGAGACACCGGGGCGGATCGACGATGCGTAGGCCTGCTCCGGCGCGAGCGGGGGTGCGGCGTTAAGGCGGACGCGGGGCGCACCGCGCTCTGGCTTGGACGTGCTCACGGACGTGGCTCCTTCTGGTCGGTGATGGTTCGTCTGCGACGGATGACGACGATCGTTCCCGCGGCCAGCAGTCCGAGGCCCACGAGGACCAGACCGCCGATGCTGGCTCCGGTGAACGGCAGCCATCCGGCGGGGCGCGTGGAACCGTGCGGGCCGGTCCCCGGATCGGCCGGATGGCCGCCGTCGCCGGGTCCGTCGCCCGTGTCTGCCACGAGGTCGAAGGTCGTGACCACGGCCGCCCGATCGGAGATCCAGCCGTTCCCCGCGGAATCGGGTGCCGGTTTCGGGAATCCGTCGGTGAGCACGTGCGATTCGAGCACCGTCAGGTCGCCGGCGAAGTCGACGTAGTCGAGCCGGTCGGCGTCGGCGGGGGTCGCCGCCGCGGTGGCGGAGACCGCGTGCCCTGTGAAGACCGAGGTGGTCTGACCGGGAGCCGCGGACGGGTCGGGGTGGGCGAGACGGAAGGAGTCCTTGAGACCGGTGCGCTCGAGGACGGAGCTCACCGGCCAGTCGACGGCGCCCGCCTCGCAGTGCGCCGCGCTCGTCGCCGCGGTCCAGTCGAGGTGCGAGGGCGATTCGAGGTCCCCGAGCAGGATGACGGATGCGCCCCCGCCGAGATCGTCGGAGACGGCGCCGGCCAGCGCGACGGCCTGGGCATAGCGGAGCGTTGCCTTCTCCGCTCCGATCGCCGTGGTGCCGTTCCCGTCGCAGGCCAGAGACCTGGTCGACGCGACGGCGTCCAGCGCTGCGTCCCACACCGTGACCCTTTTCGTCCCGATGGTGACGACGGCCTTCGCGGCGGGCACGGTGGCCGGCACCGCGGTGGTGTCGGCGGCGACCGGGAACGGGCTGATGACGCCCTCTCCTCCGGGGGTCTCGACGGCGTTCCAGCCCAGCAAGTGGGCGATCGCCGCGGCCTGCGTCCCGCCGGTCTGCTGCAGCCCGACGAGGGTGAGCCCGTTGACGATGATCGACCTGACCAGCTTCTCCTGGGGATTGTCGACGTGACTGCCGGCGTCCCACATCGAGAGCGTCGCGGCCTTGACCCGCGGCACCGTTCCTGGCGGGCTCAGCGGCACCTCCACATCGAGTGTCCCCGTCACGCCGTTGGTGTCGGTCGCGCTCACCTCGAGGACGGCCGGACGCGCGGATGCCCGCGAGGGGGTCGTGCCGCTGACCGAGCCGTCGGCCGCCACGGTCAGCCAGTCGGGACCGCTCACCTTGGCGAAGGTCGCCGTGGAGCTGACCGGCTGCCCGTTCACCCCGAACCAGAGGCCGCCAAGCGCCATCGAGAGCGTCGAGGCGGGAGCCGCGGCGGGGGCGGTCAGGTCGTCGGTGACGAAGTGCGGTGTTGTCGGCGTCGCCGATCCGATCAGGGGAGGGGCCGGCCTGATGCCGAAGGTGACGGGCTTCGCCAACGCCGTGTACCCGTTGTCGTAGAGGAGATAGGCCGTGACGCTGTCGCCGGCGCTCAGCCCGGACGTCGACACGGACACCGTGCCGGATGCCCCTGGGGCCCAGCTCCAGGTGACGTATCCGCTGGGGAAGTCGGCCGATCTCTGATAGATGCCGATCCAGTTCTCCGAGTTCGGGGTGGTCGTCGTGTAGCTGAACTCGAGCTTCTGACCGACGACGGGGTCCGTCGTGGTCAGCGCCAGGGTCCCGTCGTCCGTCGGCGCGGACGGCGCCGCGGAGAGGCGGAAGACGATCGGCTGGGCGAGCCAGGTGTAGCCGTCGTCGTAGAGGAGGTAGGCGATCACGTCGTGTCCGGCGGTGAGTTTGTCGCTCGGGATCGACACCGATCCGCTGGTCCCGCTGACGTAGGACCATTCGCTCGACCCGACGTCAGGGTAGGTCTGGTCGACCGGCGATTTCGCCGGGTCGTCGTAGATGCCGACCCAGTCCTTTCCCGCGTCGTTGTCCTTGCCGGTCGTGAAGGTGAACTCCAGACTGTCGCCGACCGTCGGATCGACGGTGGTGAGCGCGAGCGTTCCGGTGGTCGGATACCCGACGTGGAAGGTGACCGGCTGGGCGAGCCAGGTGTAGCCGTCGTCGTAGAGGAGGTACGCCGTGATGTCGCGGCCGGGCGTGAGCCCGTCGCTCGGGACGGTGACGGTGCCGGAACTCCGCGCGGTCGCCGAGTCCAGGTAGGCCCAGTCGCTGGATGCTCCGTGGCTGGCCTGGTCGGTCGGACCCGTGCTCGGATCGTTGTACACACCGATCCAGTTGGCGGTGTTCGGCCGGTCGGTCGTATAGGAGAACACGAGGTCCTCGCCCGGCGCCGGATCCTGGGTGACCAGCTCCAGCGTTCCGGACGGGCTCGGTGCGGCCGCCGCGGGGGAGACGGGACCGGCGACGGCCGGGACACTCCCGGCGAAGGCCAGGCCCGCGGTCAGGGCGACGATCGTGAGGATGCGCGTTGAGCCCGGCAAGAAAGACAAACGATTTTCCGTTCCTGAACGAGCGGTCGACACGACCCTCTGCCGTCCGGCCCTCGGGGGCCGCCAACTTGTACACATCAATCCAAAAACCGAATGGTGGAGAACAGATGGATCGTGTTTGAACCCGTGGTGAACGGGAAGGGACACTTGGCAAAGATGGCGGCGGTTTTCTACCAGCTGCAATTCATCTTCCGCTGTTTACACTGGTCACCGTGCGAGAGGATCCGTTGTGCCTGTGATGTCCCTCGTGCACAGACCCGGGAGCGACCGATGACCCAGTATCGCCACGTCGCCGACAGCCTGACCGGGCGCATCCTGGAGGGCGAGTTTCCGCCCGGTGCCTCGCTGCCGTCGGAGACCGCACTCGCCGGCGAGTACGCCGTCTCGAGGGGAACGGTGCGCGGTGCCCTGGCCGCCCTCGCCCGCGAGGGGATGCTGACCTCGCGGCAGGGATCCGGCTGGATGGTCCATTCCGGCAGGCATGCGCACAATTTCGAGCAGCTTCGTTCCTTCGCCCAGTGGGCGAGGAGCAAGGGGATGGAGCCGGGCGGGCGGGTCATCTCGATGGAGACGGACCAGGCGACCGTCGACGAGGCCAGGAGCCTGAGGCTGACCGATCGCGCCCCCGTGCTGAGGGTCCTGCGGATCCGATCTCTCGACGGGCGCGACGTGATGCTCGAACGCACCACCTATGCGACCTGGATGATCCCGGTCGTCCAGGCGATCCCGCCCGGCGAGGCGTCGGTGGTGCAGATCATGAACGAGCGCTTCGGGATCCTCACGGCCCACGCCGATCACGTCATCGACGCCGTCGCCGCCTCCACCGACGACGCCGAGCTCCTCGGCGTGCGTCGATCGAGCCCGCTGCTTCGCCTGCGACGTCAGAGCTTCGAGCCGAGCGGGCGTGCCATCGAGAGAAGCGACGATCGGTACCTTCCGGGGGCGATCGCCTTCCAGGTGCACGCCTCCGCGACCGAGAATCCGCTCGAGCGCACGGTCAAATGACCACCCGGCGAACAACGAAAGGAAACCCCTGTGACACCGCGTTCCGACGCACAGAATGAGGACATCGTGCTCGACGAGAGCGCCTTGGCCGACCCCGTGTGGAGCGCCATGGTC
>NZ_DASWPB010000048.1:0-16971 GCF_036404185.1 Lacisediminihabitans sp.
GGTCGCGCTCATGTGCGACGTCGATCCGGAGGCGGTCGTCAACGCGATCGACGTGCCGAGCATCTACGACATCCCGACGATGCTGCACGAACAGGGCCTCGACGACTACATCATCGAGCACTTCGGCCTCGAGGCGGACGACGTCGACTGGTCGGGCTGGAGCGAGCTGCTCGCCGCCGTGCACGAGCCGAAGTACGAGGTCACCATCGGCCTGGTCGGCAAGTACATCGATCTGCCGGACGCCTACCTCTCCGTCACGGAGGCCCTGCGGGCCGGCGGTTTCGCCCAGCAGACGAAGGTGAAGATCCGGTGGGTGCCCTCCGACGAGTGCGAGACCCCCGAGGGGGCGGCCAAGAACCTCTCCGACGTCGACGGCATCTGCGTTCCTGGCGGTTTCGGCATCCGTGGCATCGAGGGCAAGGTCGGTGCCCTGCGGTTCGCCAGGGAAAACGGCATCCCGGCCCTCGGCCTGTGCCTCGGCCTGCAGTGCATGGTGATCGAGTACGCGAGGAACGTCATCGGCCTGGACGGGGCATCCTCCTCGGAGTTCGATCCGGAGACCGAGTTCCCGGTCATCGCGACGATGGCGGAGCAGGTCGAGATCATCGCCGGGGGAGACCTCGGCGGCACCATGCGCCTCGGCCTCTATCCCGCCGATCTGGTGGACGGCTCGATCGTCGCGAACGCCTACGGCTCAACCCACGTCGCCGAGCGCCATCGGCACAGGTACGAGGTCAACAACTCCTACCGTGGCCGGATCGCGGATGCCGGTCTCGACTTCTCCGGCACCTCTCCGGACGGGCATCTGGTCGAGTTCGTCGAACTGCCGCGCGACGTGCATCCGTACTATGTCGGCACCCAGGCGCATCCGGAGCTGCGGTCACGGCCGAACCGCGCGCATCCGCTGTTCCAGGGGCTCATCGCCGCCGCGCTCCAGCGCCAGGAGGCCAGCCGCCTGTTCGAAGTGACGGAGGTCTGACGATGACCGAGCCGCTGTCCGACGACGTCTTCCCCGTGCAGGTCGAGCAGACCGACGTCGTCTTCACCGGCCGGGTGTGGAACATCCGCCGAGACACCTTCGAGTACGGCGACGCCTCGATCACCCGCGAATACATGGATCACACCGGTGCGGTGGCGATCCTCGCGATCGACGAGCACGACAGGGTGCTGCTCATCAAGCAGTACCGTCACCCGATCGGCTCCCGCGACTGGGAGATCCCCGCAGGCCTGCTCGACATCGACGGGGAGGGGCCGCTGGCCGCCGCCAAGCGCGAGCTCGCCGAGGAGGTCGACCTCGTCGCGTCGGACTGGAAGCTGCTCTGCGACTTCGCGAGCTCTCCCGGCGGAAGCAACGAGGTCATCCGGGTCTACCTCGCCCGCGGGCTGAAGGCCACCAAGGAGGCCTTCGCGCGCGGGGAGGAGGAGGCGGACATCGAGAACCGCTGGGTCGACCTCGACGAGGTGGTCACCGCGGTGCTGAACCGCTCGCTCGGCAACTCGATCCTCTCCATCGCCGCCCTGGCCGCCCACGCCTCACGGGCGCGGGGCTGGACCAGCCTCGGCGACGCCGAATCCCCGTGGACGCGGCACCCGAAGCTCCGCTGACGGTGACCGAGCGATCGCAGAGTCCAGCGGCCACGGCCCTCGAGGACGCGGTCGACCGTTATCTCCGGCACGTCTCGATCGAGCGCGGGCTCTCCGCCAACACGGTCGCGGCCTATCGGCGTGATCTCGCCGGATATCTCCGTTTCCTCGCCGGCGCGGGTGTCACCACGCCGGCGGCCATCGATCAGGCCCGGGTGTCGGCCTTCGCGCAGCACCTGCGCACCCGAGAGGACCGGGCGCTGAGCGCCTCCTCGATGGCGCGGATGCTGTCGTCGGTGCGATCGTTCCATCGTTTCCTGTTCGAGGAGGGGCTGGCGACCCTCAACGTCGCCGCGGAGGTCAAGCCGCCCAAGCTGGCGAGCCGGCTGCCGAAGGCCATCACCATCGAGCAGATGGCCTCCGTGCTGGAGGCGGCGAGCGGCGACGACATCCAGTCGCTGCGCGACAGGGCCCTGCTCGAGCTGCTCTATGCGACGGGTGCCCGCATCTCGGAGGCGGTCGACCTGAACGTGGACGACGTGCTCGGCTCCGAGGGGGGCAGCATGGACATGGTGCGCCTGTTCGGCAAGGGGAGCAAGCAGCGCATCGTCCCGCTCGGCAGTTTCGCGCGCGCAGCAATCGATGCGTATCTGGTGCGGGCGCGGCCGCTACTCTCCGCGCGGGGCAGGGCGACCCCCGCGCTGTTCCTCGGGCTGCGCGGACAGCGCGTGTCGAGGCAGAACGCCTGGTTGATCATCCGGGCCAGGGCGCAGAAGGCCGGCCTCGGGATCGAGATCTCCCCGCACACCTTCCGGCATTCCTTCGCCACGCATCTGCTGGCTGGAGGGGCGGATGTCCGGGTGGTGCAGGAGCTGCTCGGTCATTCCTCCGTCGCCACCACCCAGATCTACACCCTCGTCACGGCCGACACCCTTCGCGACATGTACACGACGGCCCATCCACGGGCGCGGTGAGCCCGTGCCGCGCACGGCAGCCGTGCAGGTCACCGGGGCGAGCCTCACAGGCCTGGGGCGCTCTCTTCGATAGAATCGACTGATTCGGCAGCGGCCGGCGACCAGTAGTGAGGAATGTCGGGATGACAGCACAGCGTGACGATTCGGCCGAAGAGCTCTCCGGCCTGAACCTCGTCACGAACGGTCCCACCGGCCGCCCGCTCACGGAGTTCCCGACCCCGAAGCCCCTCGGCTCGCACGGTCCGGCGCGGACGATCGCCCTCTGCAACCAGAAGGGCGGCGTCGGCAAGACGACCACCGCGATCAGCCTCGGTGCCGCGATCGCCGGCTACGGCCGCAGGGTGCTCGCCATCGACTTCGACCCGCAGGGCGCCCTCTCCGCGGGGCTCGGCGTCACGGCGCACGACGTCCCCAACATCTACGACCTCATGCTCGGCACCGTCAAGGACGCGCACGACGCCATCCAGTCGACCTCCACCTCCGGCTTCGACGTCATCCCGGCCAACATCGACCTGTCCGCGGCCGAGGTCCACCTGGTCAACGAGGTGGCCCGCGAGCAGATCCTCGCCAGGGTGCTTCGTCAGGTGAGCGAGGAATACGACGTCATCCTCATCGACTGCCAGCCATCACTCGGCCTGCTCACCGTCAACGCCCTCACGGCCAGCCACGGAGTGCTCATCCCGCTGGAATGCGAGTTCTTCGCGCTGCGCGGGGTCGCGCTGCTCGTCGAGACGATCGACAAGGTGCGCGATCGGCTCAATCCGGCGCTCGAGCTGGACGGCATCCTCGCCACCATGTACGACTCCCGCACGCTGCACTCGCGGGAGGTGCTCGACCGCGTCGTCGAGACCTTCGGCGACAAGGTCTTCGAGACGGTCATCGGCAGGACGGTGAAGTTCCCCGACGCGAGCGTCGCGGGCACCCCCATCACCCAGTTCGCCCCGGATCACGCGGCGGCGGAGGCCTATCGCCAGCTCGCCAGAGAGTTGATCGTCCGTGGCGCCGTCGCCTGATACCGCGAGGGACCGGACGATCGACGACCTGGAGGCCGGATTCTCGGTCAGCCTCGGCAACTTCAACGGCCCGTTCGATCTGCTGCTCTCGCTCATCGCGAAACACGAGCTCGACATCACCGAGATCTCGCTGAGCATCGTCACCGGCGAGTTCATCTCCTACCTGCGCGAGCTCGACTCGGTCGAGGAGCTCGATCAGGCCAGCGAGTTCCTCGTGGTGGCGGCGACCCTGCTCGATCTCAAGGTCGCCGGTCTCCTTCCCCAGGGCGAGCTCGTCGACGCCGAGGACGTCGCCCTGCTGGAGGCGAGGGACCTGCTGTTCGCGCGCCTGCTGCAGTACCGCGCCTTCAAGGAGGCGACCGTCTGGTTCGCAGGCAGCCTCGAGGCCGAGTCGACGAGGCATGCCCGCTCGGTGCGGCTGGAGGAGAAATACCGCAGGACCTCGCCGGAACTGGTGTGGACGCTCACCGCGGAGGACTTCGCGGCGATCGCCGCCCTCGCCCTGGCTCCCCGCGAGCTGCCGACCGTCGGGCTGGACCATCTGCACGCACCCCTGGTGAGCATCCGAGAGCAGGCGGCGCACGTCGTCAGCCTGCTGCGCCGCGGAGAGCCGATGACCTTCCGCCAGCTCATCGCCGGCGCCCAGCTCAAGGGAATCGTCGTCGCGCGATTCCTCGCCATCCTCGAGCTGTACCGGGGCGCGGCGGTCGCCTTCGAACAGCTCGAACCGCTGGGGGAGCTCACCGTCCGCTGGACCGCGGAGCAGTGGTCGGACGAGGCCCTCTCCACCTTGGGAGCCGATTATGACGGTTGATCTCTTCTCCGAGCCGACCGATGCCCGGGCGCCGGCGCTCGACCTCGAACGGAGCCTCGAGGCCATCCTCATGGTCACCGACGAGCCGCAGAGCCTGGTCTCCCTGGCGACCTCTCTCGGCGCGCCCGTGCCCGCGGTGCGGCAGTCGATCGAGCGGCTGGTCGCCGACTACGACGGGGTGGATGGCGGGGTTCGGCGGGGCTTCGAGCTTCGTGAGGTCGGCGGCGGTTGGCGCATCTACGTGCGTGGCGAGTTCGACGAGGTCGTTCGCGACTTCGTGCTGACCCAGAACCCGACGAGGCTGTCGCAGGCGGCGCTGGAGACCCTCGCCGTGATCGCCTACAAACAGCCGATCAGCCGCGGCGCGATCGCCTCCATCCGCGCCGTCAACGTCGACTCCGTGGTGCGGACCCTGCTCGGCCGCGGACTCATCACCGAGGCCTACACCGACAGCGAGACCGGCGCGATCCACTACGCCACCACGGACACCCTGCTGAGCCAGCTCGGCATCAACTCGCTCGACGACCTGCCGCTGCTCTCGCCGCTGCTCGCCGACGGCTCGGAAGGCTTCGACGATGTCCGCTGATCACGATCCGGCAGAGGACGGCGTGCGTCTCCAGAAGCTCATGGCCGCGGCCGGGGTGGCCTCCCGACGGGTGTCCGAGAACCTCATCGAGGCCGGTCGGGTCGAGGTGAACGGTGAGGTCGTGACGGAGCTCGGGCGCCGGGTGCGGGAGAGCGACCTGGTCTCCGTCGACGGCGTCGCCATCCAGCTGGACACCAGTCGGCGCTATCTCATGCTCAACAAGCCCGTCGGCATCGTCAGCTCCCTGCAGGACGACCGTGGCCGGCCCGATCTGCAGCGTTTCGTCTCGCGGTATCAGGAACGGCTGTTCAACGTCGGACGCCTCGATGCCCAGACCTCCGGGCTGCTCATCCTCACCAACGACGGCGAGCTGGCGCATGTGCTCGCCCACCCATCGTTCGGCGTGATGAAGACCTACATCGCCAAGGTCGACGGTCGGGTGTCGGCCCAGACCATCGCCAAGCTGACCGCGGGAATCGAGCTCGAGGACGGTCCGATCGCCGCGGACAAGGCCCGCATCGTCGGCCAGGCGGGCGCGGCCCAGACGATGGTCGAGATCACCCTGCACTCCGGCCGCAATCGCATCGTGCGGCGGATGCTGGAGGCGGTCGGGCATCCGGTCATCGACCTCGTGCGCAGGCAGTTCGGCCCGTTGCATCTCGGCACTCTCGCAGCCGGGGAGATCCGCGATCTGACTAAGGTGGAACTCGGCGCCCTGCTGACGATCTCCCGCGAAGCGGATCGCACGGCGGCCACCGAGACCGAGGAGGGATGAGCATGGCAGTCAGGGCGATCCGGGGGGCGATCCAGCTCGACAGCGACGATCGTGATCACCTGTTGCGGTCGACGGCCGAGCTGATCTCCAAGGCGCTGCATGCCAACGAGATCGACACCGAGGCGCTCATCTCCGTCATGTTCACGGCGACCCCCGACGTCACGAGCGAGTTCCCCGCCCTGGCCGCGAGGGAGCTGGGCCTCGGGGACGTGCCCCTGATGTGCGCGGTCGAGATGAACGTGCCCGGTGCCATGCCCAGGGTCATCCGTCTCATGGCGCTCGTGGAGACCGACACCCCGCGCAAGTACATCCAGCACACCTACCTGCGTGGCGCGGCCGCCCTGCGCCTCGACCTCGCGCAGTAGGGTGACGGAATGAACGAGAGCCGCGTCGTCGGCCAGGTTCGGATCGTCGGCGCCGGCCTTCTCGGCGCGAGCATCGGTCTGCGTCTGCGGGCCGCCGGGGTCGACGTCATCGTCGACGACTCGTCGCCGTCCAACCTCAACCTGGCCATCGATTACGGCGCGGGCCGCGCCGCGCGCGACACCGACGACCCGGCCCTCATCGTGGTCGCGGTTCCGCCGGATGTGACGGCCGCGGTCGTGGCGACCGAGCTGACCGCCTACCCGGATGCGCTGGTCACGGATGTCGCGAGCGTCAAGGTCGCGCCGCTGGCCGAGCTCCGGGCCGCCGGCGCCGACACCCTCAGGTACATCGGTTCCCATCCGCTCGCGGGGCGCGAGCGCGGGGGAGCCATCTCCGCGAGGGCCGATCTCTTCATCGGCAGGCCCTGGGTGGTCACCCCGCACGACGACATCCCGACCGCGCAGATCAGCATCATCGAGGACCTCGTCCTCGACCTCGGGGCCGTCCCGGTGATCATGTCCGCGGAGCAGCACGACAGCAGCGTCGCCCTCGTCTCCCACGTTCCCCAGGTGGTCTCGACCCTCCTGGCCAAGCAGCTGCTCCGGTCCACCGAGGCCGCCATCTCGCTCGCCGGCCAGGGGCTGCGGGACACAACCCGCATCGCCTCCAGCGATCCCGAGCTCTGGGTGCAGATCCTCGGGGCGAACTCGGCCGACGTCGTCCCCATCCTCCGCGACTTCCGGGACGACCTCGACGGGCTCCTCACCGCGCTCGCCGCACCGGCCGTCCCCGGCGCTCGCCGGGCCGTCGCCGAGGTCCTCGCGGACGGCAACGCGGGTGTGGCGCGGATCCCGGGAAAGCACGGACAGGACAGGCGCTTCAGCCAGATCGTCGTCATGGTCGACGACAGGGCGGGCGAGCTCGCCAGGCTGCTCACCGAGATCGGCGGCATCGGCGTGAACATGGAGGACCTGCGGCTCGAGCACTCGCCCGGCGCCCAGGTCGGCCTGGCCGAGATCTCCGTCCTGCCCGAGGTCGAGGATCGCCTGATCGCCGATCTCGAGGCGGGCGGCTGGAAGATCGCGGGGGCCTGGCGATGAGCCGTGTCGTCGTCGCGGTGGATGGTCCGGCCGGCAGCGGCAAATCGAGCGTGAGCCGGGCATCCGCGCGTGCCCTCGGCTTCGACTACCAGGACACGGGAGCCGCCTATCGTGCGCTCGCCTGGAAGGCGCTCGAGCGGGGGATCGACACCGAGGACCCGGATGCCGTGACTGGATTGCTCGAGGACTTCGACTATTCGATCGGCATCGATCCAGAGCACTACTTCGTCCGGGTCTGCGACACCGAGGTCACTCACGCCATCCGGGACCCCCGTGTCTCCGCCGTCGTGAGCAGCATCGCCCGCGTTCCGGCCGTGCGCGTCTACCTCGTCGACCTGTTCCGGCGGGTGATCGCCTCCAGCCGGAAACCGGGCATCATCACGGAGGGGCGAGACATCACGACCGTCGTCTCGCCGGATGCCGACGTGCGAATTCTGCTCACGGCGTCGGAAGAAGCTAGAATGGCCAGGCGTTCAGCCGAGATCCCGGGGCAGACTGCCGGGACGGTTGCCGAGCAACTCGCCTCGCGCGACGCTCAGGATTCCCGGGTCGTCGACTTCATGAACGCCGCGGACGGTGTGACCACCGTCGATTCAACCCATCTCGATTTCGACCAGACCGTCCAGGCGGTCGTGGCGCTGGTGCGTTCGGTCGCCGACTGAGCCCCAGTCGATTCAGTTTAAGGACCATCCCATGGCAGACCAGGACCTCGACAGGGACGACTACCCCGTCCTCGATCCGCAGCTCGGCGAGAAGCTCGCGAGCCTCGACGAGGACGAGGCGCTCATGCGCGCCAACGCCCTTCGGGCGGGTCTGCAGGACTACGACCTCGACGAGGAGGACCTCGATCTCCTCGACAGCGCGACGGACGATCCCGATGCGGTCGTCTACCTCCCCGCCCTTCCCGTGCTGGCGATCGTGGGACGGCCGAACGTCGGCAAGTCCGCCCTGGTCAACCGCATCCTCGGCCGCCGGGAGGCCGTCGTCCAGGACACCCCGGGCGTCACCCGGGACCGGGTGACCTACAAGGCCGAATGGAACGAGCGCCGGTTCAGCATCGTCGACACCGGCGGCTGGGAACCGGATGCGAAGGGCATCAACGCCTCCGTCGCCGCCCAGGCCGAGATCGCGGTCGATCTCGCCGACGCCGTGCTGTTCATCGTCGACGCCAATGTCGGGGCGACCTCGACCGACGAGCACGTCGTGCGGATGCTGCGCGCCACGAAGAAGCCCGTCATCCTCGTCGCCAACAAGGTCGACGACGCCAGGCAGGAGCCGGAGGCCGCCGTGCTCTGGAGCCTCGGACTCGGTGAGCCGTGGCCGGTGTCCGCCCTGCACGGCAGGGGAGTGGCCGACCTGCTCGACCACGTCCTCACCGTGCTGCCGGAGGTGTCCGCCGTGGCCAAGGAGGAGGTCGGCGGCCCCCGCCGGGTGGCCATCCTCGGCCGGCCGAACGTCGGCAAGTCGAGCCTGCTCAACAAGACGCTCGGCGAGGAGCGTGTGGTCGTCAACGAGCTCGCCGGCACCACCCGCGACCCGGTCGACGAGCAGGTGGAGCTGGGCGGCAAGGTGTGGCGCTTCGTCGACACCGCGGGCATCCGTCGCCGCATGAACCTCGCCCAGGGGGCCGACTTCTACGCGTCGCTCCGCACGAGCGCCGCCCTGGAGAAGGCCGAGGTCGCCGTCGTCGTGCTCGATGTGAGCGACGTGATCAGCGAGCAGGACGTCCGGATCATCGACCTCGTGCTCGAGTCCGGCCGTGCCCTGGTGCTCGCCTTCAACAAGTGGGACCTCATGGACGACGACCGTCGACGGTACCTCGAACGGGAGATCGAGCAGGATCTCGCCCACGTCGCCTGGGCTCCCCGCGTGAACATCTCGGCGAAGACCGGCCGCCACCTGGAGAAGCTCGTCCCCGCACTCGAGCTGGCGCTCAAGTCCTGGGACACGCGGATCCCGACCGGCAAGTTCAACGCCCTCGTCGCCGAGCTCACCGCCGAGCATCCGCACCCCGTCCGCGGAGGCAAGCAGCCGCGCATCCTCTTCGGCACCCAGGCGGCCACCCGGCCGCCGACCTTCGTGCTGTTCACCACGGGGTTCCTCGACCCCGGCTATCGCCGGTTCATCACCCGCAGGCTGCGGGAGATCTTCGGCTTCGAGGGCAGCCCGATCAACGTCAACATGAGGGTGCGGGAGCGGCGCAAGCGCACCTAGCGGTTCGTGCCCCATCCACGCTGCCCAACCCAACCTGCGCCGCTTGACTTAACCCGATCTCAAGGAGATTGGCTGGAGCGGGATGCGAGTTCGGGCGAAAACGGCCCGTCAGCTCGAAATCTCCTTGAGATCGGATTAGGAACGGTGGGGCTGCGCGGCGCGGGCGCGGCTCATTCTCCTACGTTGGTCGCCTCGATCAGCGGCGTGAGCTTCGCGATCGCATACTTCTCCGCACCGGGGGTCCCATCGGAGTAGGCCAGTGACAGCTCACCGTCGATAACGATCGATCGACCGGCTGCGACGGCAGGGATGGTCTTCCACTGCGCGTTGTCCGTGATCTGCGATGCGTCGATGAAGATCGGGAAAGCGACGATGAGATCGGCGTCGAGCAGACCCAGCTGCTCATCCGAGATCGAGGTCGAGAATCCGGTCGCATTGGGCTTCAGTTTCGCGATGGTCGGTGACTGCGTGAAACCGAGATTCTGGAGGAACTCGAGGCGGACATCCCCCTCGGTGTATGCACCCCAACCGTCGCTCGTGCGCGTCGCGACGGTCACGGTCTTGCCCTTCCACTGCGGATGCGCCGTCGCGGCCGCCCGGAATGCCTTGGCGACGTCGTCGAGCAGTTGCTGGCCCTTGGCCTTCTCCCCTAGGGCGGTGGCGATCATCATCGTCTCCTCCTCCGTGGTGGTCAGGTAGTTGGCGCCGTCCTTCGGAACACCGATGGTCGGGGCGATCGACGCCAGCTTCTTGTGACGTGCCGCGTCCCCTGAGCCGCGCACGTCCAGGATGAGGTCGGGCTTGAGCGCTGCGATTTTCTCGTAGTTGGGCTCGAGGGTTTCGATGATCTGCGGGGACTTCGTGTACTTGTCGGCGTCCCACGGGCCGACTCCCTTGCCGCCGAAACCGAGCCAGTCGGATGCGCCGACCGGCTGCACTCCGAGCTCGAGTGCCGTTCCGGCATCTCCCCAACCGAGAGCGACCACGCGCGTGGGTTTCTTCGCGACGGTCACCGTGCCGAACGTGGTCTCGACGGTCGCGGGGAAGGCCGCGCTGGCAGACGACGAGTGCTCGGGGGTCGCGGTGCCGGCACCGCTCGAGCAGGCGCTGAGCAGGAGTGCGGTGGCGGCGATCAAAACGATTCCGGGGAGCTTCTTCATCGGGGAGAATTGCCTTCCTTGATACATGCGTGTGGGATTGTGCGCGGGGGATTCGCCGACGGGCGAAACTGTAGGTTAGCCTAACCTAAATGAAAGAGGTCGTGACGGCAGTGCCCAGCGCCGAAATCGCGTTACCGCCGAGCCCGGCCGATCGAGCCCGGCGACGCAGCTCCGGTGCTCGTACGGTCATGCTGGTCGCCGCCCTCGTCGTCTTGGTGCTCGTCGTGGTTGCGAGCCTGGCCATCGGCTCCCTGCCGGTCGCGCCGACCGCGGTGTGGACGGCACTGACCGGGGGGAACGTCTCCGCCGAAGTCGGCGCCGCCGTGGTCGACCTGCGGCTGCCGCGCACCGTAGTCGGCCTGGCCGTCGGCGCCGCGCTCGGCGCATCCGGTGCGCTGGTCCAGGCGCTCACCCGTAATCCTCTCGCCGATCCCGGCGTTCTCGGCGTCACCTCCGGCGCCGGTTTCTTCGTCGCGCTCGCCATCGCCTTCTTCGGAGTGACCGCACCGGCCGGCTATCTCTGGTTCGCGCTGGGCGGCGCATTCGTCACCACCGTGGCGGTGTTCGCCATCGGTGCGCTCGGCAGGCAGAGACTGCGGCCGGAACAGCTCCTGCTGGCCGGAGTCGCGCTCAGCGCGGTGCTCGCGGGTGTCGTCTCGGCGATCCGGCTGTCGGATCCGCGCCGCTTCGACGTGCTCCGGGTGTGGGAGTCGGGAGCGCTGCGCGATCGAGGCTGGGATGTCCTCCTCCCCGCGCTGCCCTTCCTCGCGATTGGCGGGCTGCTCGCCCTCCTTCTGGGCGGCCCCCTCAATGCGCTCTCCCTCGGCGAGGATCGGGCGTCCGCCCTCGGCGCCTCCGTCGTCCGCACCCGGATAACCGGGATCGTCGCCATCACCCTGTTGGCCGGCGCCGGGACCGCCGTCGCCGGGCCGATCGCCTTCGTCGGGCTCATGATTCCCCACCTGGCCCGCCGGATGGTCGGACCGGACCAACGGTGGATCATCGCGTTCTCCCTCGTTCTCGCGCCCGCTCTGCTGCTTCTCGCGGACATCGCGGCGCGCCTCGTGGTGTCGCCGGGCGAGGTTCCCGTCGGTATCGTCACCGCGTTCCTCGGCGCGCCGGTCCTGATCGTGCTCGTGCGACGCAAGCGGGTGATCGGGCTGTGA
Organism: Lacisediminihabitans sp.; assembly: GCF_036404185.1. GTDB lineage: Bacteria > Actinomycetota > Actinomycetes > Actinomycetales > Microbacteriaceae > Lacisediminihabitans. The sequence goes on from NZ_DASWPB010000048.1 coordinate 11,753, forward strand.
GCGTGACCGCCATGGCCCGGGTGCGCCGTCCGTCAGTCCGTCGCAGCAGGCGCACGATCGTCATCGGTGTGACCGCGGTTGTCGCCGTGCTGCTCGCGCTCGTCGCTCTCAGCATCGGCGACTATCCGCTGTCCATACCCGAGGTGATCGCCGCGCTGTTCCGCAACGAGGGCTTCGCGACGACCGTCGTTGTGGAGTGGCGGCTGCCGCGCGCGCTGGCCGCGCTCGCCTTCGGCGGCGCGCTCGGGACATCCGGGGCGCTCTTCCAATCTCTGACCCGCAACCCGCTCGGTTCGCCCGACGTCATCGGTTTCTCCGCCGGCTCGTACACCGGCGTGCTGCTGGCCATGACCCTGTTTCCCGGCAGCCAGCTCGGCATCGGGGGATGGGCGCTTGGTGCAGGGCTCGCGACCGCTTTCGCGGTCTATCTGCTCGCCTACCGCCGTGGGGTGCAGGGATTCCGCCTCATCATCGTCGGCATCGGCGTGAGCGCGATGCTGAACGCGTTCAACCTCTGGCTGCAGTTGCGCGCGCAGGTCAACGTCGCCATGACCGCGTCGGTGTGGGCGGCTGGCTCGCTCGACGTGATCGACTGGCAGCAGCTCCGTCCGGCGCTGGTCGCTCTCACCGTGTGCGCGGTGGCGACCTGCCTCGTCGCCGGTCGGCTCCAGCAGCTCGAACTCGGTGACGATGCGGCCGCGGCACACGGTCTGCGGGTGGAGCCGACGCGTCTGGGCATCCTCGTGCTCGGAGTGGCATTGACCGCGATCGTGACCGCGGTCGCTGGTCCGATCGCCTTCGTCGCGCTCGTGGCGCCCCAGCTGGCCAAGCGGATGGTCGGCGGCGCCGGGCTCCCGCTTGGCCAGTCGGCGCTCGTCGGCGCGGTACTGCTGCTCGCGGCCGACCAGATCGCTCAGCACGCGCTGCCGCAGGCCGTTCCCGTCGGCGTCGTCACGATCGTTCTCGGCGGCTGCTATCTTGTCGTGCTGCTGCTCCGCGGGACCGGAGCGCGACGATGAGCGGGTATACGAGGGACGACGGAGAGGGCGGCATGGGGGCGGGACATCCTGAGTCGTCCCTCGCGGCCCACGAGGCGACCCTCGGCTACGAGCGTCGGCCGGTCGTGAGCGGCCTCAGCGTTCAGATCCCGCCCGGTTCGTTCACCGTCATCGTCGGGCCGAACGGATGCGGCAAATCCACTCTTCTGCGTGCCTTCGCCCGGCTGCTGCCTCCCACGGAGGGCCGGATCGTTTTGGACGGCCGCTCGCTTCGCGAGTACCGCCCGCGGGAGGCGGCCCGCCGCATCGGGCTGCTGCCGCAGGACTCCGCTGCGCCGGACGGCATCACCGTCGCCGAACTGGTGCTCCGCGGGCGTTATCCATACCAGGGCCTGTTCCAACAGCGCAGCGAGCAGGACGAGCGTGCCGTCGTCGAGGCGATGGAGGCCACGGGGGTGGTGGAGTTCGCCGACCGGTTCGTCGACGAACTCTCCGGCGGCCAGCGGCAGCGGGTCTGGGTGGCCATGGCCCTGGCTCAGCAGACGCGGGTGCTGCTGCTGGACGAGCCGACCACCTTTCTCGATATCGCCCATCAGATCGAGCTGCTCGACCTGTTTGCGCGTCTGCATCGTGAGGGTCGCACCCTCGTCGTGGTGCTGCACGACCTCAACCATGCGGCACGGTACGCCAGTCACCTCGTCGTGATGAAGGACGGCGTCATCGTCGCGGAGGGGCCGCCGAAACGGATCGTGACGGCCGAGATGGTCGAGCAGGTGTTCGGTCTACCGTGCATCGTGATCGACGATCCCCTGACGGGAACCCCGCTCGTCATCCCGCGCAGCAGGTCGCACGGATCCCGCGGCAGCGACTGAGCGCCCCGGGCGCGCCGGTGAGCCCTGCATCACGCGGTCGAATTCGTCGTTCGTGCCGACGAAGACGATCAGGTCGTCTCGAGGGAGGCGATGAAGGCATCGGCCGCGGCCTGGATCCGCTCGCGGTCGCCGGTGGCGAGCAGGTCGAGGAGGAGACCGCGGATCGTCGCGATGACGATGGTCGCCGTCCGCGTCGCGGTGTCCTCATCGACATCGTCGCCCTGTGCGGCGCGCAGGGCGCCCGTCGAGTCCGCGATCACGTGTCCGAGGAAGTCGCCGAACCGGTCGGGGGCCTGGAGCGCCTGCCCATAGACGGCGAAGAACAGCCGGAACTCCCCGTCCCTGGCGGGGTCGGAGGCGCGTTCCCAGACCCGTCGCACGGAACTCGCCAGCGTGGCGTCCTCGTCCGGCGAGGCCGCCGTCTCCGCGATGATGCGTTCGCGCAGGCGCCGCTGGACCGCCTCGATCATCCGCTCCTTGCTGCCGAACCGATGCACGAGCGTTGTCGGGGTCACCCCGAGGCTGCTGGACAGCGGCCGCCAGGTCACCTCCTCGAGCCCGTGTTCGATCGCATAGCCGACGACGGCGTCCAGGAGCTCGTCCCGGCGCTGCTGATTCACGGGCCTGCCGGTCATGACGTCCTCCACTGTCGCATTTGCTTTTCTTGTACGAGTGTACCAATAATTGCAGTCACGAGGCGTCATTCATCCAGTAGGAGGCAACAATGCAGATATTCGTCACCGGCGCATCCGGGTGGGTCGGTCGTGGTCTCGTCCCCGATCTGATCGCACACGGCCACTCGGTCACCGCCCTCGCCCGTTCCGTCGCGGCAGCGACGGCGTTGAGCGCCGCCGGAGCCGAGGCCATTCGCGGAACGCTGGACGATTTGGATGTGCTCGGGGACGCCGCGTCGTCCGCCGACGGGGTCGTGCATCTGGCCTTCAAACACGACATCGCGTTCTCGGGCGGATACGGACGGGCTGCCGAGGACGACCGGGTCGCGATCGACGCGCTCGCGGAAGGCCTCGCCGGCAGCGGGAAGCCGCTCGTTGTCGCATCCGGCATTCTCGGTGTCGTCGGTGTCGGGCCGGGGGTGGTCGCGACCGAGGACGACGGTCGTGCTACGCAGACCACGGTCGGACCGATCAGTGGGGGCGGCGATCGGTCGGAGACGGCCAGGCACGTGCTCTCGCTCGCGGAGAGGGGGATCCGCGCGAGTCTCGTCCGGCTGCCGCCGGCCACCCACGGCGCCGGTGACAACGGCTTCACCGTAGCCGCGATCGCTGCGGCTCGTACGGCCGGTGTCTCGGCCTACGTGGGCGAGGGAAACAACCGGTGGCCGGCGGTCCACCGCGACGACGCCGCACGGCTGTTCCGTCTCGCCGTGGAATCCGCGCCGGCCGGCTCCGTCCTGCACGCCGTCGGAGAAGGCGGGGTGCCGATCCGCGCGGTCGCCGAGGCGATAGCGGCGGGCCTCGATGTCCCCGCCGTCTCCGTCGCGGCGGCGGACATCGCCGACTATCTCGGATTCCTCGGCGCCTTCTGGGCGATCGACGGCCCGGCATCCGCGCAGATCACTCGGGATCTCGTCGGTTGGGCACCCGCCCGCCCGGGCTGGCTCGAGGACCTCCGGGCGGATTTCTACTTCCGCGGCTGACACGGACATCCCGCTTCATCCGACGGAGCTAGGCGATGCTTGCGCCGCGGAAGAGGAGGCCGAGCGTCTCCCGGACGCCGTCGGGAAAAGGCTGACCCAGCGGGGTCAGCTCGGGGTGCTCGGCGAGTTGCGCGGTCAGGCTGGCGGACGGTCGAGACTGTGCCCAGAGCGCGCCGGCGACGAGGATGGAGCGGGCCGCAAGCCGGAGAACCGCTGGGTCGTTCGCCTCGCCGATCTCGGGCAGCGCCGCCGCCAGCCATTCGGACAGGCGTCGTAGTTGCGCGAGGGACACGGACTTGAATCGGACAGCGGTCTCGTCGCTGATCCGGCGCTCGAGCACGACGGCCTGGACGCTGATGAGCTCGCAGAACCGTGGATGCCGATCGAGGGCCCCTGCGACGGCCCGCGCGACGTCGCGGCATCGCACCTCGACGTCCCACGGCGCCTCGACGTGCTGTTCGCCGAGATCGTCGAGCCACAGCTCCGTCTCCTCCACGACGAGCTGGAGCAGCACCGCCTCCCGGGAATCGAAATATCGCAAGACGTTGGAGGCGGCGAGGCCCGCTGTGCGAGCGATGGCGTTCAGCGTGACCTCGTCGAGCGCACCCTCGTCGAGGAGGCTCCGCGCGGCCGCGAGGATCTCGGACGTGCGGATGGCCCGCTGGTCGGCGGTCCGCGCACGCTGGAACGAGGTCATCCGTCCAGCATAGCGGCGTATAAGAATCCGATTCTGTTATCCTGATTACGGAATGGCATTCTATTAACGGAAGGATCGTGACATGCAGGAGCGGATTCCCGGCGTCGAAGAGATCGGGGCACAGCGGGTGAGCTTCCTCTCCCATGGGGAGGTTCTCGCGGGTGCCCTGTTTCTGCCGGATGGTCCCGGACCGCATCCGGCGCTGGTGGTCACCGGGGCCTGGAGGACCGTCAAAGAGCAGATGGCGTCCGGTTATGCACGGCTGATGGCGACGCGCGGATTCGCGGCCCTCGCCTTCGACCACCGTGGCTGGGGTGAGAGCGGCGGTCGGCCGCGCTCGATGGAGGACCCCCTTGTCAAGGCGGAGGACATCATCGCCGCGGCCGAGTATCTCGCCACGCGCGACGACATCGCGCCGGGCGCGGTCGGCGGCCTCGGCGTCTGCGTCGGCAGCGGGTACCTGGCTGCCGCGGCGGCGCGGACGCCCCTGATCCGTTCGCTGGCGTTCGTCGCGCCGGGGCTGCCCAGCACCGCGACCGTGATCGCTCAGGTCGGAGGAGAGGCCGGGGCGGCGTTCCTCCGGCAGACCGCTCGCGAGGCCGCCGAACAGTTCGAGCGCGCGGGCGAGGAGCCCCTCGTTCCCGCCGTGGAACCGACACCCGAGAACAGCGTGCCCGGCGCCGACTACTACACGAATCCCGCGCGCGGGCTCATTCCCGAGTGGGACAACACCTTCAACCCGGCATCCTGGGAGAGCTGGCTCGCTTTCGACGCCCAGGCCGCGGCCGATGCGCTCACGCAGCCGCTTCTCATCGTCACGAGCGACTCCGCCGTGAGCCCGCAGAGCGTGCGGGAATTCGTCGCCAGAGTTCCGCGCCCTGTGGAGGAGCGCTGGCTCGACGGGATCACCCAGTTCGAGTTCTACGACCGGCCAGACACCATGGCGATCGCCGCCGACGAGGCGGCGGCGCACTTCGCGAGGACCCTGTCGGGCG
>NZ_DASWPB010000049.1:0-1625 GCF_036404185.1 Lacisediminihabitans sp.
GGCTCGATGACGAACCGGGAGCGGTAGTCGGAGTCGACGTCCTCCGACAGCGTGGGGCGCTGAGCGATGAGCATGGTGGATCTCTTCCTTCCCTGCGGACACCGATATTTGAATCCGCAGATCCCCCGGCACGTCTGGTGCCGGAGGGGCCTTGCCCGACACGGGCCCCGAGCCCGCCGAAGGAACCTTCGACCGGCTCGGGGACCGTGGGAGAGCGCTACTTGGAGTAGAGCTCGACGATCAGCTGCTCCTGGACGTCGATCGTGATCTGCGCGCGGCTCGGGAGCGAGTGCACGAAGACGCGACCGCGCTCCGGGAGGACCTGCAGCCAGGCCGGCACCTCGCGCTCGCCGTGGGTCTCACGGTTGACGATGTGCGGCGTCTGCTCGTTCGCCTTGGGCGCCAGGTCGACGATGTCGTGCTCGCTGACGCGGTACGACGGGATGTTGACCTTGTGACCGTTCACGAGGAAGTGCCCGTGGACGACGAACTGACGGGCCTGACGACGCGTCCGGGCGAGCCCGGCGCGGTAGACCACGTTGTCGAGGCGGGACTCCAGGATCTGCAGCAGGTTGTCACCCGTCTTGCCCTGGATCCGGTTCGCCTCTTCGTAGTAGCGGCGGAACTGCTTCTCGAGGACGCCGTAGGAGAAGCGGGCCTTCTGCTTCTCGCGCATCTGGAGCAGGTACTCCGACTCCTTGATGCGTCCCTTGCCGTGGGCACCGGGCGGGTAGGGGCGCTTCTCGAAGGAGCTGTCGCCACCGACCAGGTCAACACCCAGCCGACGGGACTTCTTGGTCATAGGACCGGTATAGCGAGCCATGTCTGTTCAGCTTTCCTTTCTGGGTGTGGAGGTCAGACCCGACGCCGCTTGGGAGGGCGGCAGCCGTTGTGCGGGATGGGGGTCACGTCGGCGATCGCGCCCACCTCGAGGCCGACGGCCCCGAGCGAGCGGATCGCGGTCTCGCGGCCCGAGCCGGGGCCCTTGACGAAGACGTCGACGCGCTTCATGCCGTGCTCCATGGCGCGGCGGCCAGCGGCCTCCGCAGCCATCTGCGCGGCGTACGGGGTCGACTTGCGCGAACCCTTGAAGCCCACGGTGCCGGCCGAGGCCCACGCGATGACCGCCCCGGTCGGGTCGGTGATGGAGATGACGGTGTTGTTGAACGTGCTCTTGATGTGGGCCTGGCCCGACACCACGTTCTTCTTTTCCTTCTTCCGCACCTTGGTGGTGCGGGTGTTGCGGCCTGCAGTAGCCATCTGTGCTCTGTTCTCCTGGGTCTACGCGCGTCGCCCGCGGGGGCTCAGCGCGCCTTCTTCTTGCCGGCGACGGGCTTGCGCGCGCCCTTGCGACCACGGGCGTTCGTCCGGGTGCGCTGACCGCGGACGGGCAGTCCCGCACGGTGACGACGGCCCTGGTAGGAGCCGATCTCGACCTTGCGGCGGATGTCGGCGGCCACCTCGCGACGAAGGTCACCCTCCGTCTGGTAGTGCGCTTCGATCCAGTCACGCAGGGCGACGAGCTGGTCGTCGTTCAGCTGGTGGACACGGGTGTCCCCGCTGATCCCGGTGTTCTCCAGGGTCTCCAGAGCGCGGGTGTGCCCCACGCCGAAGATGTAGGTGAG
>NZ_DASWPB010000050.1:0-11198 GCF_036404185.1 Lacisediminihabitans sp.
GGTGGTCACCGCCCTGTATCGCCGTTATCGGCCAGAGACTTTTGCCGAGCTCATCGGCCAGGCTCAGGTGACCGATCCGCTGCGGACGGCACTGCGCAACGACCGGGTCAACCACGCCTATCTGTTCAGCGGACCGCGCGGCTGCGGCAAGACCACCTCCGCGCGCATCCTGGCCCGCTGCCTCAACTGCGCCGAGGGCCCGACGGATACCCCGTGCGGCGTCTGCCCGAGCTGCATCGAGCTGGGCCGTGACGGCGGCGGCTCGATGGACGTCGTGGAGATCGATGCCGCCAGCCACAACGGCGTCGACGACGCCAGAGACATCCGGGAGCGGGCCGTGTTCGCGCCGGCCCGCGATCGGTACAAGATCTTCATCCTCGACGAGGCGCACATGGTCACGCCACAGGGCTTCAACGCGCTGCTCAAGATCGTCGAGGAGCCGCCGGAGCACGTCAAGTTCATCTTCGCGACGACCGAGCCGGAGAAGGTCATCGGCACCATCCGCTCGCGGACGCACCACTACCCGTTCCGGCTCGTGCCGCCCGCCCAGATGCTGGAATACGTGCAGCAGATCTGCGACAGCGAGAAGGTCGATGTCGAACCCGGCGTGCTGCCGCTCGTCGTGCGGGCCGGTGGCGGATCGGTCCGCGACACCCTGTCGCTGCTCGACCAGCTCATCGCCGGCTCGGAAGGGTCCTCCGTGCAGTATGAGCGTGCGGTCGCCCTGCTCGGCTACACGCATGGCGCTCTGCTCGGCGAGGTGATCGACGCCCTCGGTGATCGGGATGCCGCGGCCGCCTTCACCTCGGTCGATCGCGTCATCCAGACCGGCCAGGACCCTCGTCGTTTTGTCGAGGACCTGCTCGAGCGTCTGCGCGATCTCATCATCGTCAGCGCGACCTCCGACGGCGCGGCCGCGGTGCTCCGGGGCATCCAGCAGGACGAGCTCGATCGGATGGCCGTCCAGGCCGCCCGCTTCGGCACCGCCGAGCTCAGTCGCGCCGCGGACGTGGTCAACGCCGCGCTCACCGAGATGACGGGGGCGACCTCGCCACGGCTGCACCTGGAGCTCATGATCGCCCGGGTGCTCGTTCCGGCCAGCGACGAGTCGGAGCGTGGTGCTCTTGCCCGCGTCGAGCGGCTCGAGCGGCGGATCGGCGTGGAGAGCCCGGATGCCTCGGCGCGCCAGCCGGCGTCGGCCCGCCAGCCTGCGTCCAGCCAGCTTGAGCCGGCCCAGTCGACCCCCGCGCCTCGGCAGCAGGAGACGCCGCGACGGCAGGAAACGCCGCGCCCGCCCGCCACCGAGCCAACAGTCACCGAGCCAACTGGCGCGGTACCGAGTGCCACCGCACCAACAACCACCGGGCCACGTGTCACGGAGCCAACTGTCGCGGGGCCAACTGTCACCGCGCCATCAGCCACCGAACCGACGGCTCCGGCCGGGTCATCCGTTCCCGTGGAGCCCGCGGAACCGACCGTTCCGGCAGCGCCCGGTCCGGCCGTGCCCGGTCGGGGTGCGCCCGAGCCGGCCTCGGTTGTGCTTCCGCCTGCGCCGGTCGGCGAACCCGTCACCGAGATCAAGCCGGTCACCCTGCAGCAGGTGAAGGACGCGTGGCCCGAGATCCTCGAGGCCCTTGAGAAGGCCAAGCTCACCGCCTGGATGGTCGTGTACACGGCCAAGCCGCTGGAGCTGCGCGATGGCGGTGTGCTTGTGCTGTCGTTCCCGAGCCAGAACGACGTCGACACCCTCAAACAGCGGGCCGCACCCGGCGAGGGGGTCGCCGATTACTTCAAGCAGGCGGTCTTCGATGTGCTCGGTTTCCGCCCCCTGCTCATCGCCAAGGTCGAGGCGCCCCCGGCTTCGGCTGTCGCTTCCGCACCCGGGGCGATCGTTGACGAGCCGCCGGAGCCGACCGAACCCGATGTCGAGCCGCCCGTTCCCACCGGAACGACCTGGGTCACCGCCGTCGTGACGGATTCCGAGCCGGAGACGAAACCCGCGTCGACTCGCGGACCGGCGTCGACGCCAGCGACCGCTTCGGCGTCCAGCGGCGCCTCCACGACCGCCCCCGCCGGGCCAGGATCCTCGACCGAGCCCGCCGCGGATGCCTGGTATACCGGACCCGCTGCGACCGGTCTTCCCGCCGCGACCGGTCTTCCTGATGCCCCGTCGGGTGCCTCTTCGAGCGGCTCTCGAGGGACAGCATCGAGCACCGTTTCGAGCACCGCCTCGATCGCGCCCGTCGATGCCGCAGCCGAGGCCAAACCGGCGCCCGTCCCGTCCAAGCCGCTGGTGGCATCCGATCCCGCCGAGAAGCAGAGATACGGCGAGGCAGTCGTGCGGGAGATCCTCGGTGCGAGCTTCATCGAAGAGCAGACCGTCACGCCGCGCGTGAAGCCCAGGGACCAGTAACCATGTATGACGGTATCGTCCAGGAACTCATCGACGAGCTCGGCAGGCTGCCCGGAATCGGTCCGAAATCGGCGCAGCGGATTGCCTTCCACATTCTGCAGACCGAGTCCTTCGACGTGAGCCGGCTCTCCGAGCTGCTGCGCGACGTCAAGGAGAAGGTGCGGTTCTGCGACATCTGCGGCAACGTCACCGAACAGGAGACGTGCACCATCTGCCGCGACCCGCGGCGTTCGCCCGCCACGATTTGCGTGGTCGAGGAGGCCAAGGACGTCGTGGCGATCGAGCGCACCCGTGAGTTCAAGGGCCTCTATCACGTGCTCGGCGGGGCGATCAGTCCGATCGACGGCATCGGGCCGGACGATCTGCGCATCCGTCAGCTCATGCAGCGGCTCGCCGACGGCACCGTGACCGAGGTCATCATCGCCACCGATCCGAACCTCGAGGGGGAGGCGACGGCGACCTACCTGTCCCGGATGCTCATGCACCTCGACCTGCGGGTCACCCGTCTCGCCTCGGGTCTGCCCGTCGGCGGCGACCTCGAGTACGCGGACGAGGTGACGCTGGGGCGGGCGTTCGAGGGCCGTCGACTCGTCGAGAACTAGCTGTCTCGTCGAGAACCGATCGTGGCTTCTCGCGCCGGTTCGCGCGGCGAGGTCGGTCTCATTCCTCCGGTGCGAACAGCACCAAGCCAGCGTCGGTGGTGCCCGACAGAATCAGGTCGGCCAGGAGTTCGCCGACCTGCGGTCCCATGGTGAGCCCCGCGGCGCCGAAACCGGCGTTAACGAACAACCCGGGAGCGTGCGTCACCGCGCCGATGACGGGCCGGCCGCTCGCCGACAGCGGACGCAGGCCGACACGCGTCTCGATGACCGTGGCATCCGCGAGGCCCGGTGCCAGCCGCAGGGCATCCTGCAGAACCCGGAGCTGGCCGCCCGCGGTCACTCGGGCGTCGAAACCACTGCCGGTCTCCCTGGTCGCGCCGACGGCGATCCGGGAGTCGTCGAAAGCCACCAGATAGTGGCTGTCCAGAGGGAGCACCGACGGCCAGGCGGAGGTGTCGACACTCGAGAGGCGCAGATGGGTAATCTGGCCGCGCTGTGGCTCGATCGGCAGGTGCAGGCCCAGAGAGCCGAGCAACTCGGTGCTCCAGGCGCCGGCGGCCACGACGATGGCGTCCGCTTGCAGACGATCTCCGTTCACCAGTGCGACGACGGATCCGCCGCCGGTACCTTCTCCGTTCAGCAGTGCTTCGACCGATCCGTCGCCGGCGCGTTGGACCCGAGCGGTGCCGGCGACCGAGACCGCGCCGAGGCGAGCGGCCCCCTCCAACAACGCCGAACGTAGGACGCGACCGTCGACCCGTGCGCCGCCGGCGATGTGCAGACCGGCCAATCCCGGTGCCAGCGGGGGAAAGAGCTCTCTGGTGGCGGCCGCGTCGAGCCGAGTGATCGCCCCGACGCTCGGCGTATCGATCGCTCGGTGCCGTACCCGTCGTTCCACCTCGTCAAGCCCGGCGGGTTCGGAACTGACGACCAGAGAGCCGGTCCTGCGATAGCCGGTGTGGTGGATGCCGAGTTCGGCGAGGTGTTCGATGAGGGTGTCGTAGTAGGCGGCGCCCCGCGCATATAGCTCGTAGAAGGGACCGTCGGCGTGCGAGCTCCAGGGCTGCAGGATCCCCGCGCTCGCGGCGGTCGCCTGCCCGTCGTGGCCGGATTCGACGATGGTGACCTGGGCGCCCCGTCGGGCAAGTGCGAAGGCGGTGCTGGCGCCGGCGATTCCCGATCCGATGACGATGATCCTGTGTGTTGTGCTCCCGTGCGTTGCTGCCCCGTGTGTCATAGTCCTGTCCTTTTCGGCCCGTCCCGGCGGCCCCTTGCTCGCAAGGTGCTCGATGGTGCCCTGGTCGCTTGCAAGGTGCTCGATGGCACCCCTGTTGCTCGCACGGGCTCGACGACATTCTTTCTCGCTTGTCTGACGCTCCTCGCCCGACCCTCCTCGCCCGACCTCCTCGTCAACCCTCCCAGTCTGAACGCCCTCGTCCCGCCGCGCCTCTTCGCGGCTCGTCGCGATGCTGGGTCCCTTGCCGTGCTCGACCCGCCGCCGTACCCGGCGCGAATACGGGGGATGAATAGAATGGGTCGGGCTTGTACCCATTCCATGATCCAGGAGATTCCCGTGAGCTTGATCGTACAAAAGTACGGTGGCTCGTCCGTCGCCGATGCGGAGAGCATCAAGCGGGTCGCCAAGCGCATCGTCGAGACCCGTAAGGCGGGTAACGAGGTGGTGGTGGTCGTCTCCGCGATGGGCGACACCACCGATGAGCTCCTGGATCTTGCCGGTCAGGTCACCCCGCTCGCGAGCGGTCGTGAACTCGACATGCTGCTCACCGCCGGTGAGCGGATCTCGATGGCCCTGCTCGCGATGGCGATCAAGAGCCTCGGTCAGGAGGCGCGCTCCTATACGGGCAGCCAGGCAGGTCTCATCACGGACGAGAAGCACGGCAGCGCGCGCATCGTCGATGTGAAACCGGCCCGCGTCCGAGCCGCCCTCGACACCGGGGCCATCGCCATCGTCGCCGGATTCCAGGGATTCAACCGTGGCACGGGCGACATCACCACCCTCGGCCGTGGCGGCTCCGACACCACTGCCGTGGCGCTCGCCGCGGCGCTCGGTGCCGATGTCTGCGAGATCTACACGGATGTTGATGGTGTTTTCACCGCGGATCCTCGGGTAGTCGCTTCTGCTCGCAAGATCGACAAGATCACCAGCGAGGAAATGCTGGAACTCGCGGCGGCCGGAGCGAAGGTGTTGTACATCCGGGCGGTGGAATACGCCCGTCGTCATGGCGTTACGCTTCATGTACGGTCCTCGTTCAACAACAACGAGGGCACCCTGGTGGTCAACCCGAAGGATGGAGAAACCGTGGAAGAGGCGGTCATCGCCGGTGTCGCTGCCGACCTGAGCGAAGCCAAGATCACGGTGGTCGGGGTGCCGGATATTCCGGGCAAGGCCGCCCAGATCTTCACCATCGTCGCCACCACGGACTCGAACATCGACATGATCGTGCAGAACGTGTCCGCGGCCTCCACCGGTCTCACCGACATCTCCTTCACCCTGCCCAAGTCCGAGGGTGCCAAGGTGCTCAAGGCTCTGGACGACAACAAGGCGGAGACCGGCTTCGATTCGCTGCAGTACGACGACCAGATCGGCAAGCTCGCTCTGGTCGGTGCCGGAATGCGAACCAATGCCGGCGTTTCGGCGAAGCTGTTCACCGCGCTCTTCGAGGCGGGGATCAACATCGAGATGATCTCCACGAGTGAGATCCGCATCAGCGTCGTGACCCGCGCCGACACCATCAATGAGGCAGTACGGGTTGTGCACAGTGCCTTCGGGCTGGACTCCGAGGAGCTGGCTCAGGTTTACGGAGGGACAGGTCGATGACCGCCATGGGAGTCGGAACCACAGGAGTCAGGACCACGGGAGTCAGACCCGAGGGAGTCAGAATCGGTGTCGTCGGGGCGACCGGTCAGGTCGGCGCCGTGGTGCGTCGTCTGCTGGAGGAGCGCAGTTTCCCGGTCGCGGAGATCCGCTATTTCGCGTCCGCTCGGTCCGCGGGCACCACCCTGCCGTGGAAGGGCGCCGAGGTCGTCGTGGAGGATGCGGCCACCGCCGATCCGTCCGGGCTTGACATCGCGATCTTCTCGGCCGGTGCGTCGACCTCCAAGGTTCAGGCACCGCGTTTCGCCGAGGCCGGAGTCCTGGTCATCGACAACTCGTCCGCCTTCCGGATGGATCCGGAGGTTCCTCTCGTCGTGAGCGAGGTCAACCCGCATGCGATCGCCGAGGCGCGCAAGGGCATCATCGCGAACCCGAACTGCACCACCATGGCCGCGATGCCGATCCTCAAGGTGCTCGACACGGAGGCCGGGCTGCAGCGCCTCATCGTCAGCACCTATCAGGCGGTCTCCGGTGCCGGCCTCAAGGGCGGTCGTGAGTTGCTCGAGCAGGCGCGGGCCGCGATCGATCAGGACACGATAGGTCTCGTGCACGACGGCAGTGCGGTCTCGTTCCCCGAGCCGGCCACCTTCCCCAAGACGATCGCCTTCGACGTCGTTCCCTTCGCGGGCAACCTGGTCGACGATGGCCTGTTCGAGACCGACGAGGAGAAGAAGCTGCGCAACGAGAGTCGCAAGATCCTCGAGCTGCCCGAGCTGCTGGTCAGCGGCACCTGCGTGCGGGTGCCGGTCTTCACCGGTCACTCCCTTTCTATCAACGCCGAATTCCGCGATTCGTTGAGCGTCGAGCGGGCGAAGCAGTTGCTCGCCGATGCGCCCGGCGTGGTGCTCACCGATGTACCGACTCCCCTCGAGGCCGCGGGCAAGGACCCGAGCTATGTGGGGCGCCTGCGTCAGGACGAGGGTGTTCCGAACAACCGCGGCCTGGCGCTGTTCATCAGCAATGACAATCTGCGTAAGGGCGCCGCGCTGAACGCGGTGCAGATCGCCGAACTGGTTGCTGCAGAACTCGTCATCGCCTGACCTCGAGCTTCGGATGATCCGGGCGATTCGCCTGACCTCCAGCCTCGGATGACCCGGGCGATTCCGACGGTCCGAGGGCTTCGGATAACCCCGGATCGCCGGCGGGCGGACCGCGGCGATGGTGGAACTCCCGATGGTGGAGTGAGGATGCGCCCTCGGCCGCCGACGTGAGCTGGCGTGTCACATCGAGCCGCGGCTGAGGCGGACGTATCGGGCCAGCCCGTCGTCGCCCCAGCGCGTCAGGCGGACGCCGGAGCGGCAGGTCGCGCCGGATTCCCGGATCGACGTGGGACGTTTGCTGGGCGGGGAGCGGTGGCGTCAGAATGAAGTACCGGATCAAGGAGGAACCGTGTCTGTTGTTGTTGTCGCCATCCTGACGCCCAAGGAGGGCCGTGCCCCGGACGTGCTCGCCGCTCTTGCGCAGGTCTCGCCCCAGGTTCATCGTGAGGAGGGCTGCGAGCTTTATGCGGCGCACGCGAATGAGGAGGGACTCGTTGTCATGGTGGAGCGGTGGTCGAGCGGTGGGGCGCTGCAGACCCACTCGGCGGGCGCGGCGCTCACCCGTCTCGGTGAGCTTCTGACGGATGTCCTTGCCAAACCGATCGAGGTGCACGCATTGCACAACGTTCCTCTGGGCGATCCGGTCAAGGGCACGATCCAGTAGGAGGTTCCGCGGGGCTGCCCCATTCGCTGTCACAGCAGGCTCGCCGTGTGTAGAGCGATGGCCGTACCGGGGTAACCGTCAGGGTGCGTGACGAGGCTGCCCTTGCTGGGCATCGGGATCAATTGCTGTGACGGGTCGATCGTTATGGGCGGGCGCAGACGGTAGTCCGCATCGGTGCGGGTGATCTCCCAGCCGTCGTTGTGAAGTAGGAGGTGATGTCGTCGGCACAGGAGGATCCCGTCGGCGACGTCGGTACGGCCACCATCTCGATACCACTGGTTGATGTGATGAGCCTCGCAGAAAGACGGGGGACGGTCGCAGTCGGGGAAGCGGCATCCACCGTCCCGAACGGTCATCCCGAGGCGTTGTCGTTCGGTGAACAGCCTTTGGGTGCGGCCGACGTTGACGCATTGGCCGTCGTCGTCAAACGCGATAGGAACCATGCCTGAGTTGCACAGGTGACGGTCGACCGTTGTCAGGGGGACCGGGTCGGTATGTCCTTCGAGCCGCCCCGATCCGGAACGGTGGCGCAACGCGTGCTCGGTCACGATCACCCGCACGGCAGGGCGCCGCTTGCCCGGCAGAACCGCGGGGTCGGCATCAACGGCGACATGGAGCAGGTCGATGAAGGCGTCGGCCGCGATCTGTTCGATCGAGCGTTCGTCGGCCAACAGCCTCTCCGCCTCTGCGCGCACGGTCGGGTCTACCGGGCGAGGCCCGCCACGGCGCGGGCTCGTCGCGGCGTGGAGCGCGGACATCAGGAACGCCCCATCCTCCGCGTCGAGCAGGAACGAGCCCCGGATCATGCCATCGGTCTGTTCCCACGCCTTGAAGTACCGTCGGTCGCGCAGCCGTCGCTGACGAGAGGGGAATCCTTCGGCGTCCAGCTGGTCCCGGAGCTGCCGTGCCCGTCGGAGCAGCTGATCGGCGTTGAGCACCGCGCTTGCCGCGATGAGATCTCGCGTCGCGGACAGAATCTCGTCGGCCGGTATATCGGCCTCGATTCGATCGAAACAGGATCGGATGACCTCAACGGCGTCTATCGAGATGCCGCCGGCTGTCAACGCGTGGGCGAGCGCCTCCCGCCAGGGGGCGGCAGGCGGGGGCGAGTCGGTCGGACCATCGGCGTCATGGGAGGGAGAGACCGACGTCGCCAGCATGCCGACGTGGACGAGCTTGGTGGCCTCGGCGTGAGTGCCGCCCGATACCGATTGGATGAGGGCTTCGGGACTCAAATATCCCGTTCGGCGGGCCAGTCCCTGTTGTCCTCGCTCGAAGCCTGATCGGCGCGCGATCTCGCCGGCTATCCAGGTCGCGAAAAGCTGGTTCGCACGCTGATTGAGCGCGACGGCCTGTTGCGCGGCGAGCAGCGCCGAATCGTCCAGCGCCGCGAAGTCGGCAGCCGACGACCCCAAACGTGCCACCGCGTCAGCGGTGGTCCGAAGGTCGTCGGCGGGAGTGGGCATGCATCCATTTTCGCACCTTCGAATGTCTGTTCGAAGAGTTGGAACCCAATCTGTGAGAAAGAAGTTTCCACAAGCGAAGCGAAGCGAGGAGAGGAGAGGAGAGGAGAGGAGAGGAGAGGAGAGGAGAAGGAGAAGAGAAGAGAAGAGAAGAGAAGAGAAGAGAAGAGAAGACAGGACAAGCGAGGCGAGGAACCACAGCTCAGGCCACGGCCCGGACCGACAGTTCCCAGAGTCGTTCGGCGTTGCTCGCGTCGAGGGCGTAGTCCGCAACACCGCTCGTGCGGTCTCCGCCTGTCCACGGCGCGGCCTCGGTCGCGTCCTCGAAGTAGCGCCCACCGATACCGTCCAACAGGGGAGAGGTCGCCACAAACACTGTGGTCGCTGCGCCTTGTTCGATGGTCTTAAAGCTCACAGGACCGCCAGCAGCCACGAATCGACGTAGTTCGTCGTCCAGATGCCGCGCGAGTGGCGTGCGGATATCGCCCGGGTTGAGGGCGTTTGCCGTGATCCCGTGGTCGGCCCACTGATCCGTCGCTGCGACGGCGAACAGAGCATTGGCGGTCTTCGACTGCGCGTATGCGATCCAGGGGTGGTACTCCTTCCTGTCAAAGTTGATGTCGTCGAAATGCAGCGGGGACCACAGATGGGCTCGCGAGCTGACCGAGATGATCCGGCCGCCGGCCTCGGCCAGCGCATCGTGTAGTCCGGTTGCGAGTGAGAAGTGTCCGAGGTGGTTGGTCGCAAACTGCAGCTCCCAGCCGGCGGGAGTTCGGCTCAGTGGCGGAGCCATGATTCCGGCGTTGTCGATGAGAACGTCGATGGGCGCCCTTCCCCAAACTTCCGCGAATCGTCGAACCGAGTCGAGGTTTGTGAGTTCCAACTCCGCGACGGAGACTCGGATGTGGGAAAGGCCGGCGTTGAGTCCGTCGGCGACCGTACTTCCTGCGGCGGTGTCGCGGACGGCGAGGGTCACATCGGCGCCCGCGCCGGCGAGAGTCCTTGCGATCTCGACGCCCAGTCCGGACGCGCCGCCAGTAATGATGATCCGCTTGCCGTGCAGATCCATCCCCTCGATGACGTCGGCAGCAGTCGAGGAGGAGGTGAAGGGAGAAGCGATCCGATTATCAGTCATGCGCTCGACGCTAGAACCTCACATTGATGTCAGATACAAGTTAAAATGTGGTCGTGACGAGAAGCGACGAAGGACCGGCCGCCATGAGGATCGGTGAGCTGGCCCGACAGGCGGGCGTGAGCGTTCGCTCGCTTCGGTACTACGAGGAGCAGTGCCTGCTCACGAGCACGCGCACCTCTGGAGGCTTGCGGGAGTTCGTTGAGCGCGATGTCGAGCGGGTGCGCTTCATCGGCCGCATGTATTCCGCGGGTCTGAACAGCCAGACTGCCGCCGCCATGTTGCACTGCATCGATTCGCCCGAGGCCCAGGTCGCCGAGTCCATCTGGCAGCATCTCGAAGAGCAACGGGAACGGATCAACGCGCGTATTGAAGACCTGCTGCACACTCGGGATGCCCTCGAGCGCATCATCGCCACGAACCGGAGAGACTTCCTCGACCAGAACCTGGGTGCGGGGGCTTCTGGCCGTGAACTGACGATCCCCCTTGTCGAGGAGTTGCGACAGCCACGCCTCGCGTGAGCGGCGGGCACGCTGGGCGATCCGGCTGTCCTCAGCGTGACCGCCGGCCTGGTCTCAGGTCGGATCCCACCACGCGACTTTCCTGCCGTTGTTACCCTGATGGCAGGCGCGACATCCCGATCGCGCGGTGGGGGGAGTCGCGTGGCGCTGCGTGTCCTCCTCGGCGCCTACGCCGCACTCCTGGCGCTCGTCGGTCTCCTGCCGACGCCGGTCGATCGCCCGGCGCACAGATCGCTCGGGCGTTTCGTCGCCTGGTGCGCCGCCCACGGTCTTGGTTTCGTCGACTATGCGCGCATCGAGTTCACGGCGAACATCCTGTGGTTCGTCCCCTTCGGCCTGCTGCTCGGCCTCATCTTCGGTCTGCGCCGGTGGTGGTACGCGCCGCTGCTGTGCCTGGCGGCGAGCGTCGTCATCGAGTCGGCCCAGGGGCTGCTGCTCCCCGAGCGGGTCGCCTCACTGGGGGACGT
>NZ_DASWPB010000051.1:0-1961 GCF_036404185.1 Lacisediminihabitans sp.
GCGGAGACGAGCTTGCGCACGTCGTCGGGCTCGATCGCCGCGAAGGTCGCGACCCGCAGCTGGTTGCGGCCGAGCTTGCGGTACGGCTCGGTGTCGACGATGCCGTTCGCGCGAAGCGTCTTCGCCACGGCGGCCGCGTCGATCGTGTCGGCGAAGTCGATGGTGGCGACGACCTGCGAGCGGTGCTCCGGGTCGACGACGAACGGGGTGGCGTAGTCGACGGATGCCGCCCAGTCGTAGAGCACGGACGACGACTCGCGGGTGCGCGCATCCGCCCAGGGCAGTCCGCCGTTGCCGTTGATCCAGTCGATCTGGTTCTCCATGAGCAGGAGGGTCGAGATGGCCGGCGTATTGAGGGTCTGCTTGAGGCGCGAGTTGTCGATCGCGTTCTTGAGGCTGAGGAACTCGGGGATCCAGCGGTCGCTCGCGGCGATGCGCTCGACCCGCTCGATGGCGGCCGGGGAGAAGAGGGCGAGCCAGAGGCCGCCGTCGGAGGCGAAGTTCTTCTGCGGGGCGAAGTAATAGACGTCGGCCTGCGAGGCGTCGATGTCGATCCCGCCGGCCGCGCTCGTGGCGTCGATGACGGTCAGCGCGCCGGCATCGCCGTTCACCCGGCTGACGGGGGCCATGACGCCGGTGGAGGTCTCGTTGTGCGGCCAGGCGTAGACGTCGACGCCGTCGATGACCTCGACCTCGCTGCGCGATCCGGCCGGGGCGGTGATGACCTTGGGGGCCGTGAGGAACGGGGCGCCCGCGGCGGCGGCGAACTTGGAGCCGAACTCGCCGAAGGTGAGGTTCTCGCTGCGCTTCTCGATGAGGGAGAACGCCGCGGAATCCCAGAACGCCGTCGAGCCGCCGTTGCCGAGGACGACCTCGTAGCCGTCGGGGATGCGGAACAGCTCGGCCAGCCCGCTCTGCACGCGACCGACGAGGTTCTTGACCGGCGCCTGGCGGTGGGAGGTGCCCATGATGGCCGCCCCGGCGCCGGCGAGATAGGCCAGCTGCTCCGGGCGGACCTTGGACGGGCCGCAGCCGAATCGTCCGTCAACGGGCAGGAGTTCAGAGGGGATGTGGAGATCCGGCATGGGCGCCATTCTATTGCTCTGGCCCGGGCCGCCCGTCGGGACTTAAGGCCCTTGTCCCGGCGCGTCCGCGAGGAATCTGCGGGGGTCGGTGCAGGTTAGGCTTACCGGAGGAGTAAGCGGAGGGTGGAGCCACGATGACCGATCTCATTGACACCACTGAGATGTACCTGCGCACGATCTACGAGCTCGAAGAAGAGAACATCGTCCCGCTGCGCGCACGCATCAGCGAGCGCCTCGGGCACTCCGGCCCCACCGTGTCGCAGACGGTCGGCCGGATGGAGCGCGACGGGCTCGTGGTGGTCGAGGGTGACCGCCATCTGTCGCTGACCGACGGTGGCCGGGCCAAGGCCATCCACGTGATGCGCAAGCACCGCCTCGCCGAGCGGCTGCTCTCCGACGTGATCGGCCTCGACTGGGCGCTCGTCCACGAGGAGGCCTGCCGCTGGGAGCACGTCATGAGCGAGTCGGTGGAGCGGCGGATCATCCAGATGCTGGAGCATCCGACCCAGTCGCCGTACGGCAACCCGATCCCCGGGCTCGCCGAGCTCGGCGACCACCCGGCCGGCAGCTTCTCCGAGGGGGTCGTCAGCATCGTGAACCTCGTTGCCGGGTCTCCGACGCCGGTGAGCGGCGTCATCCGTCGCCTCGGCGAGCCGGTGCAGTACGAGCCGGAACTGCTCGAGCAGCTGCGTGCCGCCGGTGTGATGCCGGGGGCGCAGGCCACGTTCTCGCGGGCCGGCTCCTACGTGCTGGTCGAGGCAGAGGGCCACGAGACGGGCCTCGAACTGCCCAACGAGGTCGCCATCCACATCTACGTCGGCGCCTGAGGTTATGAACTTTCTGCGACCGTAAGATGACAAAACGGTAACGGTCCCG
>NZ_DASWPB010000052.1:0-62859 GCF_036404185.1 Lacisediminihabitans sp.
GGCAGGGCCTCAGCTGGCGATGTCGAGCAGCACGAAGCCGGAGGACACGGTCGACCCGACGTTCGCGTTGATGTTGGAGACCGTGCCGTTGCGGTGAGCGGTGATGGGCTGCTCCATCTTCATGGCCTCGAGCACGAGGATGAGATCGCCCTTGACGACCTTGTCTCCCTCCGCGACGGCGAGCTTGACCACGGTCGCCTGCATCGGCGCCTTCACGGATGCACCGGTCGCGGTGACGGTCGTCGAGTGCCGGTCGCGGCGCTTCGGCGGCGCCACGAGGCTCTCCGAGGTCGAGGCCAGCCGGGCGGGCAGGCTCACCTCGAGGCGCTTGCCGTCGACCTCGACGACGATGTTGCGACGGTCGGGGGCGGGAGCCGATTCGGAGAGGGAACCGCTCCACGGCTCGATGGTGTTCACGAACTCGGTCTCGATCCAGCGGGTGTAGATCGAGAACGGCTCGGAGGTGAATGCCGGATCCCTGACGATCGCCCGATGGAACGGCAGCACGGTCGGCAGCCCCGCGATCTCGAACTCGTCGAGGGCGCGGCGAGCCCGCTCGAGGGCATCCTGGCGCGACGAGCCGGTGACGATGAGCTTGGCCAGCAGCGAGTCGAAGGCCCCGCTGACGACGTCGCCGGTGGTCACGCCGCTGTCGACGCGCACCCCTGGACCACCGGGGAACCGCAGCGAGTGCACGGGACCGGGGGACGGCATGAAACCGGCGCCGGGGTCCTCCCCGTTGATCCGGAACTCGAAGGAGTGACCCTCGGCCACGGGATCGTCGTAGTCGAGCGCGCCGCCCTCCGCGAGGCGGAACTGCTCGCGCACGAGGTCGATTCCGGTGACCTCCTCGGAGACGGGATGCTCGACCTGGAGTCTCGTGTTCACCTCGAGGAAGGAGATGGTCCCGTCCTTGGCGACGAGGAACTCGCAGGTGCCGGCCCCCAGATAGCCGACCTCCTTGAGGATGGCCTTGGATGCGCGGTAGAGCAGGTCGTTCTGCTCCTGACTGAGGAAGGGGGCGGGGGCCTCCTCGACCAGCTTCTGGTGCCGGCGCTGCAGCGAGCAGTCCCTGGTGGAGACGATGACGACCTTGCCATAGGCGTCGGCGAGGCACTGGGTCTCCACGTGGCGCGGCTGATCGAGGTACTTCTCGACGAAGCATTCCCCGCGGCCGAAGGCGGCGACCGCCTCGCGGGTCGCGGAGTCGAACATCTCCGGGACCTCCTCGCGGGTCCTGGCGACCTTGAGACCGCGTCCGCCGCCGCCGAATGCCGCCTTGATGGCGACCGGCAGGCCATAGGCGTCCACGAAGTCGAGCACCTCGTCGGCTCCCGAGACCGGATTGAGCGTCCCCGGTGCGAGCGGCGCGCCGACCTTCTCGGCGATGTGCCTGGCGGAAACCTTGTCCCCCAGCTTTTCGATGGCCTCTGGCGATGGCCCGATCCAGATGAGGCCGGCGTCGATCACCGCGCGCGCGAAGTCGGCGTTCTCCGCGAGGAATCCATACCCGGGATGCACGGCGTCCGCCCCGGATCGGCGGGCGATCGACAGCACCTTGTCGATGCGCAGATAGGTGTCCGTACCGGTGACCCCGTCGAGGGAATACGCCTCATCCGCGAGCTTCACGTGGCGGGCATCCCTGTCCTGGTCCGCGTAGATGGCGACGGAGGCGATCCCGCTGTCCTTCGTGGCTCTGATGACTCGTACGGCGATTTCGCCACGATTGGCGACCAGGACCTTCGTGATACGGGGCATAGTTACCTAGCCTATTGGCGTTCCGCGGTCACACTTTGGCACAGGCATACAAAAATGTTCGGGTTGATGCTGGGGACATCTACAAGGACCGGGAAGCCATGGCCGGAAGGATGCGGCGCCGGTCAGCGGTTCCACAACGTCGGCCAGGCGACCCCGAATCCGAGGAGAAGGGTGCGCAGCGTCGCCAGCGATAGCCCGACGACGGCGTGTGGATCGCCCTCGACCGAGGTGACGAACGGCGCACCGAGGCTGTCGATCGTGAACGCCCCGGCGACCTCGAGCGGTTCCCCCGTGGCGATGTAGGCGTCGATCTCCGCCTCGGTCAGATCGGCGGCGAAGGTGACCCTGGCCGTGGAGACGGCCCCCCGGCCCTCACCGAGCAGACCACCCCTGTGGTCGATGAGCCAGTGACCGGAGTGGAGCAGGCCGGTGCGCCCGCGTTGATGCAGCCATCGCTCGCGGGCGACGGATGCGAGATGCGGCTTGCCATAGACCACACCGTCGAGCTCGAAGGCCGAGTCCCCACCGAGGACAAAACCGTCGAGGGGGGAGCCGTCGACCGGCCGATCGGCGACCGCGGACGCCTTGAGTCGGGCCAGCAGCAGCACCATCTCCTCCGCGGTCAGGGGACCGGCGGCCGCGACGGCGGCCTCCTCATCGACGGCGGAGGGCAGCACGACCGGCTCGATGCCCGCGGCTCGAAGGGTCGCCAGCCTGGCGGGTGAGGTGGAGGCGAGGTACAGACGCACGGGACTCCTGTGGTTAGCTCGGAGGATGGGTGAATGGTCGGGCAGGCAGGTCGAAATCGAGGTTACCAACGTAGCCCACGGCGGCGTGGCGGTCGCCCGTCACGAGGGACGGGTGATCTTCGTCAGCGATGCCATCCCCGGGGAGACGGTGCTGGCGCGGATCACGGATGACTCCAAGGAGTCGTTCTGGCGCGCGGAGACCCTGTCCGTGGTCGAGGCATCCGAGTTCCGCAGGCCGCACATCTGGCCGGCGGCGGGCATCGACCGCGCTCCGGAGGACCGAGCGGGCGGCGCGGAGTTCGGGCACATCGTCACGGCCCATCAGCGCGAGCTGAAGCGTCAGGTGCTGGCCGATTCGCTGCAGCGCATGGCGGGCATCCAGACGGATGTCACCGTGGATGCGCTGCCGGGCGCCGAGGACGGCACCGGATGGCGCACCCGCGTCCGCCTGCACGTCGCGGCCGATGGCAGGCCGGGACCATACGCCGCCAGGTCGCACCGCGTGATCTCGGTCGACGACCTCCCGCTCGCGGTCCCCGAGCTGGCGGCTATCGCCCCGCTCGAGGAGAGGTTTCCGGGCATCGACCACATTGACGTCGTCGTGCCGAGCCTCGGCAATCCCTTTGTCTTGACCAGCGGCGCGCAGCGGACCGACGCGCGCAAGCAGGGCCGGAAGGCGACCGGGCAGCGGCCCAAGGCCCAGCGCATCCTCGAGCGGGTCGGCGACCGCGACTTCCGCCTGGATGCCCGTGGCTTCTGGCAGGTGCACCGTCACGCCGCGCAGACCCTGACGACGGCCGTCCAGGAGGCGGTCGATGCGAACCGCTTCGATCCGCGGGCGGCGAACCTCGATCTCTACGGCGGGGTCGGTCTGCTCGCCGCGGCGCTCGGCGACCGTTTCGGGTCGGCTCTGCGCATCACGACCGTCGAGAGCGATCCGCTCGCCACGGATCACGCCGCGGAGAACCTCTCGGAGTGGGTGGGGGCCGCGGCGATCACCGCGCGGGTGGAGAACTACGTCACGCAGCTGGGCGCAACCGCGAGCTCCGCGGAACGGGACCGGCTGGCCAGGGGAAGTATCGTGCTCGATCCTCCCCGGTCGGGCGCGGGCAAGGCGGTGGTCCGCGAGATCGCCGCGCTCCGACCGGCGCAGGTGGTCTACGTGGCCTGCGATCCCGTCGCCCTCGCGAGGGACGTGGCCCTGTTCGGGGGCTTCGGGTACGAGCTCACCCGGTTGCGGGCCTTCGATCTGTTCCCGAACACCCATCACGTCGAGGCGGTCGCGACGCTCGTCCCGGCCGAGGTTTTTTAGGGAATTTCTCGACATCGACCGCCCGGCGAGGCGTTCGTCGGTGGTCCGGGGCTTCCGCCCGGTACCATGGGGTGAGGCAGGGCTGGATTCCAGCAGCACGGGAGACAGGAAAGCATGGCGCAGACGACAACCGACGAGACTGCTGTTACGGCACGTCGGGCGGTGCGGGTCTCGGTCGTCGACGACCACGAATCGGTCCGACTCGGGCTGAAGGCCGCCTGTATCGATGCCGGGTTCGACTTCGTGCTCGCCGCGGCATCCGTCCAGGAGTTCATCGACACCCTCGACGGCAGGCAGAACGACGTCGTGGTGCTCGATCTGTCGCTCGGGGACGGCTCGAACGTCACCGAGAACGTCAAGCGGGTGCAGGCCACCGGATCGGCCGTGCTCATCCATAGCATCGCGGACCGCGTCGTCCTCGTTCGAGAGGCCCTCGCGGCCGGGGCGGCGGGCGTCATCCCCAAGTCCTCCGCGACCAAGACCGTGATGTCGGCGGTCGAGGCGGTCGCTCACGGCGACGTGCTCAACAACCTCGAGTGGGCGACGGCGATCGACGCCGACCGTGACTTCGCGAAGGCCCAGCTGGGTCGCCGCGAGCGGGAGATTCTGCACCTATACGCCTCCGGCCTGCCGCTCAAGCTGGCGGCCAAACAGCTCGGAATCGGCTACTCCACCGCCCGCGAGTACCTCGATCGCATCCGGTTGAAGTACGTGGAGGTCGGTCGGCCGGCCCCGACGAAGGTGGATCTGCTGCGTCGGGCCGTCGAGGACGGCATCCTTCCCGGCCTGGATCCCGACAGCGTAGATGGCCGCTAGACCGGTCGTCGTCGAATCGGGTCAGGCGCGGCAGCCACACAACCCGATCAGTCGTCGCCAGGTCGAGACGGTGGTCTCGCGGTCGGTCGCGGTCTTCGGCCTCGTCTTCGCCGCCCAGGCGCTCCCGACGGTTCTCAGCCAGATGCCGCGGATGAACCCGGTCTTCGGCTGGGCGATGGCCGTCGCGATCTTCGGGGGCATCGTCCTGTCCGGAGTCGCGGCGCTGGTTCGCCGGCTCGTCTTCACCGTCAACGGGTTCATCGCGATCGCCTACCTGATCGCCCTGATCGTCTGGCCGTTCGTCGCCCTGGATCCGACCGCCGTCGCGTCGGAACGACCCTGGCTGTGGCTGCTCTGCTCGGTGGCGACGGGAACGGCCGCGGTCGCCTTCGGCGTGTGGGTGGCCACCGCCTACGTGGTGATCGCACCGGTCGTATACGGCATCGTGAGGATGACGCCGTCCGGCGGGGGAAAGGGGTGGCAGGCGGCCGCTCTCGACACCGCCTATGCGATGATCCTCGGCGGCGCCTGCCTCATCCTGATCACGCTGCTGCGGCAGGCCGCGGCCTCCGTGGATGCCGCCCAGGCGACCGCCCTGGACCGGTACGCGCATGCCGTCCGCCAGCACGCGACGGAGGTCGAGCGCGTCCAGGTCGACGCCATCGTGCACGACAGCGTGCTGACCACCCTGTTGTCGGCGGCCCGCGCCGAGACTCCGGAGACCAAGGAGCTGGCGACGAGGATGGCGCGCAATGCCATCGGCCACCTCAGGGACGCGGTCGTCGCGGCACCCGACGGCGATTCGACGGTGAGCCTGCGCCAGCTCGCCAGGCGCATCGTGGGAGCCACCTCCACACTGTCCGCCCCGTTCGACCTGCGGATGCAGGGCATCGAGGGGGGCGCGATCCCGATTCAGCCGGCCGAGGCGGTGTATTCGGCCGCGGTACAGGCGATGGTGAACAGCCTGCAGCACGCCGGGAACGGCCCGGAGGTCTCGCACTGGCTGGCGATCGGCCCGCTCGCCGGGGACGGCATCCGCATCGAGGTCGGGGACACCGGGCAGGGATTCGATTTCGACGCGGTGCCGAACGAACGCCTCGGTCTGCGGGTGTCCATCGTCGAGCGGGTCACCAATGCCGGCGGAACGGTTGAGATCGTCTCCTCACCAGGGCATGGAGCGGTGATCGGCATCGTGTGGCCCGCGCCCGCCGCCGAGGACGTCCCGGCCGCGAAAACCGAACGGGAGGTGCCGCGATGAACATCTCGATCCCGCGGTATCTCATCATCGGCCTCGCCGCGGTGTTCTCGGCGTATCACCTGGTGCTCGCGTTCGTCTCGCTCGACGTTCCCGTCCACAACGGACCGTATCTGGCCGCCATGGCGCTGTATGCGCTCGCCACCGTCCTCAGCCTGTGGCTGTCGAAGGGCCTGCGGATGCCCATCTGGCTGGCGGCGTTCGATGCGGCGGTCGCCTTCACGGTCCCGCTGCTCGTCACCAGCCAGGTCGCGACCGTCCCGCCGGACAGCTACGCCGCCTGGCACACCGCGGCCATCGGAACACTGATGGTCATCGTGTCCACCCGTCGCAGACACACCTTCGCCTGGATCGGGATCGGGGCGCTCATCGTCGAGACGGTCGCCTGGTCGGGGGTCGGCGGACTGGTCGCCTACGGCGTCATCGGCAGCACGACCTGGGTCGCCGTCTCCCACGCGCTCTCGCTGTCGCTCGCGAAGGCCGGCCGTGACACCCGCCAGTACGAGCTCGCCGAGCGGGAGGCCGTGGACTGGCGTGCGGCGCAGGAGGCCCACGTCTCCGAGCGCCAGATGCGGCTCGAGCAGACCAGCAGGAAGGCGCTGCCGATGCTGCGCCAGATCGTGGCGGCGCACGGAGAGCTGACGGATGCGCAGCGGCTGGAGTGCCTCTACCTCGAGGGGGCGATCCGAGACGAGATCCGCGGCCGCAAGCTGCTCAACGACCGGGTCAGGGAACAGATCATGGTGGCCAGGCGGAAGGGGACGACCGTCACGCTTCTCGACGAGGGCGGCATCGACGACCTCGATGCCGACGACCTCGAGCGGGTGCTCAACCGTCTGGCCGAGGCCATTCGGGACACCCAGACCGAAAAGCTCATCGCGCGGACGGTCGCCGAGGAGTCCGACATCGCCGTGACGGTCGTCGGCCTCAGCTCGCACGATGGCGGTCACGCCAGCGCTCTGGGAAGCCACAATGCGTACGACGAGGACGACGACGAGGATCAGGTCGATCTCTGGCTGGAGATCCCGCGCGCGAAGCCGTGACCCGCACGCCGCACCGAGGTGCGGCGAGTCGACGACGGGGTCCTACGGTCGAAACGGGGCCGACCGTGAGGTCGACCCCGTTTACAACCCCGGGTCAGAACGATAACCCGAATATCGTCCTGACCCGCCCCCATTTCATTAGCCCGCTTACCCTAGTCGGCTAATGAATGGCGGTGCGTCTCAAAGAGAAACACCTAGCAAAGTCAATAATGCCCCGCCGTCGAGGCCGCGTATAGTCGTCACTTTGGGGGACCGGGAGGCTCAGCCGGAGAAGCTCCGCCAGGTGTCCGTTCCCGGCCGGATCGGTGCGCGGATGCCCCTCTGGCTGCGCCGCCAGGCATCCGTCTCGGTTCCCGCCCTCTCGTCATCGGCGTGGCCGGCCTCATCGAGCATGGCGGTCAGCACTGCGGTGACGGCCGCCAGCTCCGTCGGGGTGGGATTGCCGGAGACCACCGAGAAGTCCGGTGCCGGTGTCTCGTCCGGCGCCTGCCCGGTCACAGCGGGATGTTCCCGTGCTTCTTGGGGGGAAGGCTCGCCCGCTTGGTCCGAAGCGCGCGGAGGGCCTTGATCACGACGACGCGGGTCGCCGCCGGCTCGATGACCCCGTCGAGCTCGCCGCGTTCTGCGGCGAGGAAGGGCGAGGCCACGTTGTAGGTGTATTCGTTGGCCAGCTTGGTGCGCACGGCCGCGACATCCTCGCCGGCCGTCTCCGCCGCCTTGATCTCGTTGCGGTAGAGGATGTTCACGGCGCCCTGGCCGCCCATAACCGCGATCTCGGCGGTCGGCCAGGCGTAGTTGAGATCGGCGCCGAGCTGCTTGGAGCCCATGACGATGTAGGCGCCGCCGTAGGCCTTGCGGGTGATGACGGTCACGAGCGGCACGGTCGCCTCCGCGTAGGCGAACAGCAGTTTCGCGCCCCTCCGGATGACTCCGGTCCACTCCTGATCGGTTCCCGGCAGGTAGCCGGGCACGTCGACGAGGGTGATGATCGGGATCGAGAAGGCATCGCAGAAGCGGACGAAGCGCGAGGCCTTCTCTCCGGCCTCGATGTTGAGGGTGCCGGCCATCGCGTTCGGCTGGTTGGCGATGATGCCGACGGAGCGGCCCTCCACGCGGCCGAAGCCCACGACGATGTTGGGGGCGAACAGCGGCTGCGTCTCGAGGAAGTCGCCGCCGTCGACGATGTGCTCGATGACCGTCTTGATGTCGTACGGCTGGTTGGCGCTGTCGGGGACGAGGGTGTTCAGCCGCCTGTCCTCGTCGGTGATCTCGAGCTCGACCTTGTGCTCGTAGACGGGCAGCTCGGCGAGGTTGTTGTTCGGGAGGAAGCTCAGCAGCGCCCTGGCGTAGTCGAGCGCGTCATCCTCGTCGCTCGCCAGCCAGTGGGCGACGCCCGAGATCTTGTTGTGGGTGAGCGCGCCGCCGAGCTCCTCCATGCCGACGTCCTCGCCGGTGACCGTTTTGATCACATCCGGTCCGGTCACGAACATCTGGCTGGTCTTGTCGACCATGATCACGAAGTCGGTGAGGGCGGGGGAGTAGACGGCGCCGCCGGCCGCCGGCCCCATGATGATGGAGATCTGCGGGATGACCCCGGAGGCCGCCGTGTTGCGCCGGAAGATCTCGCCGTACTTGCCGAGGGCGACGACCCCCTCCTGGATGCGCGCCCCGCCGGAGTCGAGCATCCCGATGATGGGGACGCCGGTCTTGAGCGCGAGGTCCATGACCTTGATGATCTTCTCGCCTGCGACCTCGCCGAGGGAACCGCCGAAGATGGTGAAGTCCTGGCTGTAGACGGCCACCTGGCGGCCGTGGATGGTCCCGGTGCCGGTGACGACCGCGTCGCCGTACGGACGGTTCTTCTCCATCCCGAAGGCGTGGGTGCGGTGCCGCACGAACTCGTCCAGCTCGACGAAGGAGCCGTGATCGAGGAGCTGCTCGATGCGTTCCCTGGCGGTCTTCTTCCCCCTGGCGTGCTGCTTCTCGACCGCCGCCTCGCCGCTCGCCGTCACGGCCTCGTGGTAGCGCGCCTTGAGGTCGGCGAGCTTTCCGGCTGTCGTATAGACGTCGTCCTGAGCGGGCACTGTGTTGTCTGCGGTCACGCGTTCACTTTACCGTCGGCGGTCCGACAGAGCCGTAGCCTGGGGGCATGCACCTTCCGATCAGCGTCGCAGCGGCCGCCCGTCTCGAGATCCTCGACGAGGCCCGTTCCACCAACACCGAGCTGGTCGGCCGGGCATCCGGCCTGGACGGGGAGGACTGGCCCGACTTCTCCGTGCTGGTCACGGACAACCAGACGGATGGACGCGGCCGGCTCGGCCGGGTCTGGGTCGCGCCCCCCGGCCGGTCGCTCGCGATCTCCGTGCTGCTGCGACCGCGCCTCCCGGCCGGAGAGCCCCTCGGCCTCGAGCACTATGGATGGCTGCCGCTCATCGCCGGCATCGCCATGACGAAGGCGGTCGCCGGGTTGCTCGCCGACCACACCGTGACCCTCAAGTGGCCGAACGACGTGCAGGTCGACGGGCTCAAGGTCGCGGGGCTGCTCGCCGAACTGCTGCCGAGCGGCGAGGCGGTCGTGATGGGCGCCGGCCTCAACCTCGCCTTCCCCGCCGAGGAGTTGCCCACCCCGACCTCCACCTCGCTCGGTCTCAACGGGCCGCGTCGTGGCGGTATCGCTCTCGCCGGCGAGGCCCTCGCGGATGCCGCGCTCTCCCGCTATCTCGTCGAGCTGCGGTCGCTCTCCTCCGAGTTCCTCCGGTACGGTGCCGACCCGGCGGCGAGCGGGGTCAGCGAGCAGCTGTCGGAGCTGTGCAGCACCCTCGGCCAGGAGGTGCGAGTGCAGCTGCCCGGCGGAGACGACCTGGTCGGCACGGCGGTGGACATCGATCCCACCGGTCGCCTGCTGGTTCGGCGGTCATCGGATGGAGCCGTTGTGGCTGTCGCCGCGGGCGACGTAACACATCTGCGGTATGAATAGGACATGACGATCGAGGCCCAGGACACCGAGCGGGTCGTCGCGCGCCTGCGGCCGCACGGTCGCGTGCTGTTCTGGCCGTCCGTCGTGCTCATCGCCGCCGCCCTCGCCCTCGGCTATTTCGCCGGCAGCTTCAACGAGGAATGGGAGAACATCGCGCTCGTGGCCGGCGCGGCCCTCGTCATCCTGCTGCTCTGGCTGCTGCCGCTCCTAGCCTGGCTCGGCAAGCGGTACACCATCACCACGCGGCGCATCATCATCCGCACCGGCTTCTTCGTGCGCATCCGTCAGGAGCTGCTGCACAGCCGCGGCTACGACGTCACCGTGCGCCAGAACGGGCTGCAGAGCCTGTTCCGCAGCGGCACGGTGCTCATCAACACCGGGCTGGAGCAGCCGGTGGTGCTGCATGACGTGCCGGGAGCCGACCTCGTGCAGAGCGCCCTCCACGACCTCATGGAGAACAGCCTCAACCCGATCGCGGCCAGGCGTCAGGCGGCGGCCTCGCAGCAGTCCGACGACACCACGATCTGGGGGACCCGCTAGCGGGAGGTCTGCTCCTCGGCCGTCTCCCGGTTGACGAGCGCCTCGTCCTGGAAGAGCACGAGGGTGGCCGCTTCCACCCTGTTCTGGCGAGCGGTCAGGCCGTCCTTGCGGTGCAGCCCGTATACCCAGTAGCGATAGAGCGCGAAGCGCAGGACCGTGCCGAGGCCCAGCCCGATCACGTTGCTCGAGATGTTGTCGGCGAGCCGGGAATGGAGCCCGAACACGTAGTGGGACAGCCACAGGCAGGCGAGGCCGACGAGCAGGCCGAGCACGGAGACGATGGCGAATTCGAGCAGCTCGAGGACGAAGTTCCGGCGGCGGTTCTCGCGGAAGGTCCAGTAGCGGTTCCCGACCCAGTTGACCAGGGTGGCGACGGCGACCGAGACGATCTTCGCCCCGATCGGGCCCTGGAAGAAGTTGCCGCCCTCCCCGTCGTTCCGCCAGAGCACGTTGAAGATGCCGACGTCCACGACGTATCCGATGAGTCCCACGACCCCGAACTTGAGCAGATAGCGCAACAGGGTCGAGTACACGACCTTGACGAGGGAAAGGAGCCGGGGAAGCACGTGAGTCCTGTAGGTGAGGGGATGAGCCTCAAGCATCCTAACCTCGCCCGCTCGGAGGTCCCGTCGATAGGCTGGAACCATGGCACTCACGGTAGGCGTAATCGGCGGAGGGCAGCTCGCCCGGATGATGATCCCCGCGGCGATCGACCTCGGAATCGACCTCCGGGTGCTGGCCGAAAACGCCGGAGAATCGGCGGATCTCGCGGTCAAGCAGCTCGGCGACCATCGGAACAGGGACGATGTCCTGCGATTCGCCGAGAGCGTGGACGTCGTGACCTTCGATCACGAGCACGTTCCGCAGGAGATCCTGCACGAGCTCGTCGCGCGCGGGGTGCGGGTGCATCCCGGGCCCGACGCGCTGCTCTACGCGCAGGACAAGCTGCTGATGCGCCGGCGCCTGTCGGAGCTCGGGATTCCCGTCCCCGTCTGGGCGAGGATCGAGACGGGCGAGGACCTGCAGCTCTTCCTGGACGACAACGGCGGTCGGGCCGTCGTGAAGACGGCCCGCGGAGGATACGACGGCAAGGGGGTGCGCATCGTCACCTCGCCCGGCGAGGTGGACGACTGGCTGGCGCTCGGCGAGTCACTCCTGGCGGAGGAGGTCGTCGACTTCCGGCGCGAGCTGGCGCAGTCCGTCGCCCGTCGGCCGTCCGGCGACATCGTCGCCTGGCCCGTCGTCGAGAGTGTCCAGCGCGACGGCGTCTGCGCGGAGGTCATCGCCCCGGCGCCGGCCTCGGCGGGCAAGCTCGCCGACGTCGCCTCGGAGATCGCGCACACGATCGCGGCGGGGCTCGGCGTCACGGGCGTGCTCGCGGTGGAGCTGTTCGAGACCACCGACGATCGCCTGCTCGTCAACGAGCTCGCCATGCGCCCGCACAACACCGGGCACTGGAGCATCGAAGGCTCCGCCACGAGCCAGTTCGAGCAGCACCTGCGCGCCGTGCTTGACCTTCCGCTCGGAGCGACCGGATGCCGCGACCGCTGGTCGGTGATGGTCAACATCCTGGGCGGCCCCGACTCCGGCACCCTCGCGGACCGGTATCCCGCAGCTTTCGAGGATCAGCCGACGGTGAAGGTGCACAACTACGGCAAGGAGCCGCGCCCGGGCCGCAAGGTGGGACACGTCACCGCGGGCGGGGACGACCTCGACCAGGTCGTCTATCAGGCGCGTGCCGCTGCCGCCCATTTCGACAGCGGCGACCTAGGCTGATGGCTATGTCTGAGCCCGTCGTCGCCGTCGTCATGGGTTCCGATTCCGACTGGGCGGTGATGAAGGATGCCTCGGCCGTGCTCGCCGAGTTCGGCGTCGATCACGAGGTCGAGGTGGTCTCCGCACACCGCACCCCCGAGAAGATGATCGACTTCGGCAGGCAGGCGCACGATCGCGGGCTTAAGGTCATCATCGCGGGTGCGGGCGGCGCAGCCCACCTTCCCGGCATGCTCGCGGCGGTGACCACCCTGCCCGTCATCGGTGTTCCGGTCGCTCTGTCGAAGCTCGACGGACTCGACTCCCTGCTGTCGATCGTGCAGATGCCCGCCGGGGTCCCCGTCGCGACCGTCTCGATCGGGGGCGCCCGCAACGCCGGGCTGCTGACCATCCGGATCCTCGCCGCCTCCGATCCGGAGCTCACGGTGAGGCTCGCCGACTACGCGAAGGGCCTTGAGCGGCTCGTTGCCGACAAGAACGCCGCCCTGAAATCGAGCCTGTGACCGCGACCAGTCCGATCCGGTATCCGGATGTCCGTTCCGAGCCGGTCATGACCAAACGAGCCTGGTGGCTCGTGGGGCTCAACGTGCTCATCCCCGGTTCCGCACAGATCCTCGCCGGCAACCGCCGGTTCGGTCGTTTCGCCGTCGGGACGACCTTCCTGCTCTGGGCGCTCATCGTGATCGGCGCCGTCGTCTTCGCGGTCGCGCATTCGGTGATCTACGGCGTCGTGACGAACACGATCGGGCTCACGGTCATCCAGGTGGTGCTCGCGGCCTATGCGCTGCTCTGGATCATCCTGACCTTCGACACCCTGCGGCTCACCCGCCTGATCCGAACCGCCCCGCTTGCGCGCCCCGCCATCGCCCTGTTCTCCGTGGTCGTGCTGGTCGTCGTCGCGGGTGTCGCCGGTTACGGCGCCGTCAGCGCCGGCAGCGCACGGTCCGCCCTCGCCAAGATCTTCGGCGGCACGACGATGGTGGCTCCCGTCGACGGCCGGTACAACATCCTCCTGCTGGGCGGTGACGCCGGCGCCGACCGGGTGGGACTGCGACCGGACAGCACCTCGATCGCTAGCATCGACGCGACGACGGGTGCGACGACGATCATTGGCATTCCCAGAAACCTCGAGCAGGTGCCGTTCGCCAAGGGGTCCCCGCTGTACGGGCCGTTCCCCGACGGCTACGACTGCGGCGATCTGTGCCTCATCGACTACCTCTACACCTACGCGGAGGAGCATCCGAGCCTCTATCCGAAGGCCGAGTCCCAGGGCAGCTCGCCCGGGATCGAAGCGATGAAGGATGCGGCGGAGGGGGTGCTCGGTCTGAAGATCCAGTACTACGCACTCATCGACATGCAGGGCTTCGCCGACCTGATCGACGCCCTGGGCGGCATCACGATCGATGTGCCGGCCCGCACCCCGTACGGCGGGGTGACCGGGGCGACGCCGCAGGGCTACTTCGAGGTCGGTAAGCAGAAGATGGATGGCCAGGCTGCCCTCTGGTACGCCCGCACGCGTTACGACAGCAACGACTTCCAGCGGATGGCCCGCCAACGCCAGGTGCAGGAGGCGATGCTCAAGCAGTTCCAGCCCTCGGTGGTGCTCTCCAAGTTCCAGGCGATCGCCGCGGCGGGAGCGCAGGTGGTCAAGACGGACATCCCCTCGGCGGCCCTCGGCGGTTTCGTCGATCTCGCCGGGAAGGCGAGAAAGCAAGCGGTCACCCAGCTCGATCTGGTACCGCCGACCATCGAGCCTGGCAACCCCGACTACGCCAAGATCCATGAGCTCGTGGCGGCCGCGGTCGCGCCGAAGACGGCAAGCCCCGCGCCGTGATGGCGAGTTCCCCCTCGGTCGTGCCGCCGGAGCGAGGCACGCACGCGGAGCGCTTCGTGTCTCTCGATGGTCTTCGGGGACTCGCAGCAGTAATCGTGGTGCTCCATCACCTCTCGCTCACTATGCCTGCGGTTGCGGACGTCTATTTGAAGCCGGGTGCCCGACCACCGGCGATGGGTTCGCTCTATTGGTGGTTCACTTCCGGCCCGGCGCAGGTACTCGTCGCCGGGCCGGAAGCTGTGCTCGTCTTCTTCGCGCTGAGCGGATTCGTGGTCGCGCTACCCGTCCTCCGCTCGTCCCGGTTCGACTGGGTCGCCTATTACCCTCGACGCGTCGTGCGGCTCTATCTTCCGATTGTCGCCTCCATCCTTCTTGCGATCGTCTGGATCCTCGTCTCCCATCAAGACCAGCGGTCGGCGAGCAGCCTCTGGGTGTCTTCCGCGAGCACGTCATCGATTTCCTGGCGAGGGGCCTTCTCCGCCACCGACGTGCTGTTCGGGAGCGCCCCCCTCAACAACCCGTTGTGGTCGCTGCGTTGGGAGGTGACGTTTTCCCTTGCCCTGCCCATCTTCGTGGTGATCGCCCTTGGCGTGAGGAAATGGTGGTGGGCTCTTCTTATCGCCACGGTCCCCCTGGTTTTCGCCGGCCAGCTCACGGGTAACGGATCCTTCGTTTATCTGCCGGTGTTCCTGATAGGAACGGTGCTCGCCGTCCGTGTCGACGACATCAGGGATTGGTTGTCACATCCGCGTGTCGCACGATGGTCCGGCGTCGGTGGCGCCGTTGTGCTCGTGCTGTCTTTGGCGCTCATCAATCTCCATTGGGAGATATGGGGGATAAGGCCGGACGCCAAGGACCTCCGGGTCGTCACCGACTCGGTGGTGTTCATCGGGGCCTTCGGTCTGGTGGCGCTCGCGGCCTTCTGGAGGCCCGCCATCCGGATGCTGTCCACCAAGGCCTTTCGATGGCTCGGGCGTGTGTCCTTCAGCCTCTACCTGGTGCACGTGCCCATCATCGTCGCGATCGGAAGCCTCATCGGGCGCGGCCACTCGACCATCGTCATCCCCGTATCTTTCCTCCTGGCGCTCGTCGTCGCCGAGCTGTTCTCGCGGTTCGTCGAGCTGCCCGCCCACCGGTTCGCGCGAGCGGTCGGCCGCTGGGCGGCACGCGTGTTAGCGGATTCGAAGCTCGGCAGACCCTAGAGGTCGGCGTGCAGCTGCCAGACCCTCTCGGCCGAATCGGTCCAGCTGAACGCCTTGGAGCGGTCGTGGCCGAGGAAGCCCAGTCGTTCTGCCAGGGCGGGATCGTTGAGCACGGAGGCGATCGCTCCGGCGAGCCGGTCCGCGTAGCTGTCCGGATCGTCGCGTGCCACGACGAGGCCGGATCCCGCGGCGACCTCGACCAGCGCCGGGTCGTCCGAGTGCACCACCGGTGTTCCGAAGCTGAAGGCCTCGATCACGGGCAGTCCGAAGCCTTCGGCCAGGCTGGGGAAGACGAAGACGGATGCCCGGTCGAGGGCGACCGCCAGATCGGCGTCCGCAAGGTAGCCGAGCGAGCGCACCCGCCCTTCGTCGAGCCCCGCGTCGGCGGCGATCCGCTGGATGTCCATCTCCTTGCGGCCCTCTGGGCCGGCGATGAGCAGCGGAATGCCGTCCAGCTCGGGTCTCGCCATCGCCTGGATGAGCGGCACGATCCCCTTGTGCGGCTCCAGCGTGCCCACGCTCAGGACGTAACGGTCGGGGAGGCCAAGTCGGGCGGCACGCTCCTCCGGATCGATGGGCAGGACCAGCTTCGAACTGACCGCCCCACCGATGACCCGGATTCGATCTCCGAAGTCGTGAATGCCGTCGAGCTGGGCGGCGACCGCGTGGGTGGGCACGACCACGGCATCGGCGAATCGGTGGGCGCGTTTCGCCATGGCCTTGTACCAGCCGAGGCGTCGCGACGAGAGCGCCTCTGGATGCGTCCACGGGAGGGTGTCGTGCACCGTGACGACCGTCTGCTCGCCGACGTTGTTCACTCTGTCGTGTTTGTTCAGGGGGGCGAACAGGCCGGTGGCGTGCACCATGCCGCCGCCGGGCAGCCGGGTCAGACCGTGCTGCCAGGCGAGTTCCAGTTCCCGTCGCGACAGGGCGCTCTTGTAGAGGCCGGCGAGGCCGGGGAGAACGGTGAGCAGCCGGTCGTAATCCCGTTCCGGGGACGCCGAGACGACGCCGGTGACCTCGCAGTCCGGAGGGGCGATCCGGATCAGCTCGCGGGTCAGCTCCTCGGTGTACCGACCGATTCCCCCGGGGATCGGGGCCACAATCTGGTCCACGATCACACGAAGGGTCGTCATGTCACTCCAATGAAATTATCGGGGTGCCTCGTCCCCGCTTCGACCTTACCAGCGAGCCCGGCTGCCCCGCGAACGGGGGTCAGCCCTTGGTGCCGGCAATTCCCGCCGCGGCCGCCCAGATCGATATCGGCGAGTTCTTCGTCGGGACATACACCCGCGCCGAAAGCTCGCGACGAGCCGGGGATATCGTGCCGAAACCGTCGGATGACTGCTCGTCCAACCATCTGGCCAACGATGCGGAATCGGGCTGAAGATCGCTCTCCGTGCACAGTTGCTCGCCGACCTCGTTGAACGGGGGGCTGTCGGCGTCCCGCATGATCGCGAGGGGCTTACCCGTGGCCGAGTAATAGGCGATGATCGAGACCCCGTCGGTGACCAGAGCGTTCGACCGGATGATGTCATCGACGAAGGTCGAGGTGGACAACGTCACGTTGCCCAACGCCAGCAGAGAGCGGAGAGTCCCTTCATCCGTGTCGTCCGGATCGGCGTCGGACGCGCTGACCTCGACGAATTTCTCGAGAAGCAGCGGATGCGGTCGTGCGAGCAGTCGAATAGCGGGATGCTCCCGGAAGAAGTCGTAGAGCGGACCGACCGCCTCACGCCAGCGGGAGAACCCGCGGGCATTCTCGAACCAGGTCGAGGTCCAGTGCGGTGCCCACAGGAGCGTCGTAGGCGTGTTCTCGGTCGCCGGCGCCCTCGAGAGCCTGCTGCGCAACTCGAACATCAGGGGATTCCCGGCGACCACGATCCGGGACGGATCGTTCCCGTGCTCGATGTACTTGCGCCGGTTGAACTCCGATTCGGCGAGCAACCAGCGGCAGTTGTGGAGCGTGGGCAGCTGATACAGACCCTGCTCCCAGGTCGAGAGCGTCGCCCCATAGCCGGCGAAGCACATCCTGTCGCGCTTGCTGCTCTGCCAGAACCATTCGGGGTAGTGCTCGGGATACGGGGTCTGCAGGAAGATCGCGGCCGGGTCCTTCTCCGCGTAGTGCGCCTCGAGCTCGTCGACATCGGTGATGGTCTGCATCGCATGTCCGGCCATCAGGTCGGCGTTCTGCTCTGCAGATGCCGAGGACAGTGTGTGCGGCGGCGTGAAGAGCAGCCAACAGACCTCGAAGCCGGCCGCCACGGCCTGGTCAGCGACGGCGACGAGGTGCTCAGAGGTCTGCAGCGGGATAGAGGCCAAGCAGATGTGCGGCGGCGATTGTGACGGCAGGCGCCGGAACGCCCTTCTGAGCAGGGATGTGATCACTCGCGACTCTTCGTTTCCTCGGTGATTCTGTCCGGACAGTGGCTAATCGACCGAGCGATGACGCGTGCGTCGGTCGAACAGAATCGTCATCACAAGGAGCGGGGCGATCAGACCCATGAGCTTGAGAGGGATCAGGTATCGTGCCTCGACGTGGACGATCGCAAAGGGAGCAAGAAGCGCGGCTGCGATCAGCGGAACTATCAGGAGGCTCCAACGTCCTCGGGCCGCTAAGAGCACGGCACTGATGAGCGAAAGGACGAAGAGGCCCAGATACAGGATTCCTTGTGGCGGGTTGAGGTTGGAAGAGGCCGAGTAGGTGATTGGCCCGGTATTGAAGTTCGTTTGCACGTGACTGTATGAATCCCGCTCGTCAACAAACCACTGCCTGGTCACGAACGAGATGCGATTTCCGGCGAATTTGAAGGGATGCTCCACGATAGCTCGGATCAGGTCTGTGCGAAGTTCTGCGGAACTGGGGACCTTGCCACCGGCCTCTTCTCGATGTACGGTCGCGCACGTCGTGGGGTCCAGGTCGCATCCGATCGTTGAACCGCCATCCAACATCCATTGAGGGATCTTGTCCGTCCGGGGATTTTCCCACGTGTGCTGATAGACGAGGTCTTCAGTCGTCACGAAGGCCAGTCGTCCTTTTGTCTCTAGGTTGTATGAGGCATAAGGCTGCATGAGCATGAGGATGCCGATGAAGGCGACGGACAACATGACAGCTTGAGAGATCAAGCCCGAGCGCCCAGTGCTTCGTTTACGACGGACAAGGACAAGTATCCAGAGGAGGGCAGCGACTACGGCTAGGACCCAGGGGATCAGTTGGTAGGAGGCACGCAGATAGATGCTGGCCGCGAAGGAGACTCCCGCGAAGATCCCATCCCGGAGCCATATGGGGAACGGCGCCTCTGATCGCGCTCTATTGACTATGAGGAGCAAACCGGTGAGAAAGAGCGCGGCAGCGAGACCGTCTGCGTAGAAGAGACCTTCGTCGAACATCCACGATTGAAAGGGTGATGTGGCCAAGATCAGGAGTTCCGCAGCGACGACGATGCCCGCATTTTTTGCACTGTTCATGAATGGTCGCGTCAGGAGCGCGAGCGGGATGCTCCAGACGAGCGTCGTCACTAGAGCGATCGTCACCCCAAACGGCCATGGCGACAATCTGACGACCAAGCCATCGAGCCAGACCATGCCGGGCGGCCAAAGGTTCAGGACCCAGGCCCACTCCGGAGTGCTGCGACCATTGGCGATCAGGTTCTGAGCCGCCTGCAAATATGATCCATCATCGGCGAAGCCAAAGATCTTGGACATCCGATCGGCGGAAAGGCCAAGGGTCACATACCCATGAGTCGTGTTCAA
Organism: Lacisediminihabitans sp.; assembly: GCF_036404185.1. Classification (GTDB taxonomy): domain Bacteria; phylum Actinomycetota; class Actinomycetes; order Actinomycetales; family Microbacteriaceae; genus Lacisediminihabitans. The sequence continues at coordinate 19,013 of NZ_DASWPB010000052.1, forward strand.
ACCTGTGAAGAACAGGCAGACAAATACAATCGCGAGTTGCAAAACCCAATTCTGGATCGTTCTATATCGAGGTGGAAGGATTCGTGAGACGACCGTCTCGAAGCCGCCAGGCATGTTGCGGTCCATCGACGTCATCGAACCCACGCCGTCAAAAGGGTCACCACTGCGTAAGAACCGATCAGCAAGGCTATGGACAAGCCCAAGGAGAAGAACCTACGCATTCTCCCCACCTTCGTCCGTTGACACCGCTTTCAGCAAATCCTGGCGTTTCACCACGTAAGCCGGTTTGTGCATGCTTCGGAAATGTTGGCGCCCGAGGTATTCGCCGATGATGCCGATCGTGAGCATCTGGGCGCCAGAGAATAGTGAGATCAATGCAATGGTCGTGGTGAAGCCCGCGACTGTCGTGTCTCCCACCAGATATCGAATGAGAACGACAATGAGAAGGACGATGCCTAGCCCCCCGCACCCGAATCCCAGCCATGTCGCCAATTTGAGCGGGACGACCCCGTAACCGGTGATCATGTTGAACGCATGACTCGCAAGCTTGGCGAGGCTATAACTCGAGTGACCCTCCTCTCGCTTATTCATCGTGACCCGCACCGGTGCGACCGAAACGGTCGACCACGAGAGCAGGACGTCGAGGTTTAACTGCGGGTCGTCCACCAGCGCGAAACCCTCTCTGAGTTCCGTTCTGAATGCTCGGTAGGCACCTACCCACCGGGCATTGGGCACCCCCGCCAGCGCAAGCGAGCCCTTGACAAAACGGGATGCTGTAGACCGGAGCGCTCCGTGCTCTTCCTCTTCGGGGACGGCGTAGACGAGGTCGATGCGTTCGTCTTCGAGCATGCTGAGAAGTTTGAATACCTCTTCGGGCGGATGCTGAAGATCATCGTCCATTGTGACGATCGTGTCGTGCCGCGCGGCACGTATCCCGGCAAGCAACGCGTTGTGCTGGCCAAAATTACGTGTGAATTCGATGACGTGAATGGCGGGCGCCTTCGCAGCTGATTCGCGGGCGACGACGGCGGTGTCATCTGGGCTTCCGTCGATGACGAGTATCAACTCCCAGTCGTCGACGGCCCGAGATTCCACCAGGAGGTCCATCGAAGCCGTTATCCGCTCGACGAGTTCGCCAAGCGTCCCGCGGGAACGATAACAGGGCACAACCACGGTGACTTTCATGAATGCCTTTCTTCGTCCCGTGCGGGAGCCGAGCTTTCGGATGCCTTCACTTGAGAGGACGTCCTGAAAGAAAAAAATCGGTGCGAGACGAATGATCCGACGCTGACGACCACAATCGAGATGACCTGCGCAACGAACGGATCGAGGTGGGCGAATTCCACCAGCAAGGGTGTGAAGACGATTCCCGCAATGGCCCCTGCAGACCACACCGAGAGGAAACGCACAAAATCGATTCTTATGGATCCTCGCGATTGAAAGACAAACACACGATAGACCGGGAAGGCCAACGCGATCGTGACCACCTGCGCGGCGAGGATCGCCAGGAAATACTGCCAGCCCAGGAGGAGCCCCAATGCCAGGAGTCCCAGATAGACGAGAGACACGGATCCGGCAGAAGCGAGATAGCGGAATGCTTGCCACGCTGTTCTGCGTTGTTTATCGCTGAACTGAGGCATACCACTCCTGAAGACATGACAAGGCGACGCTCCATAGCATCTGTCGACTTTGAGTGTATCGGGACGAGTGAATTCAGCCGGGCGGGTGGTCGACAGCGGTGCACTCGGGCGGCCCAAATATTCGTGAAATACTTGCTTTTATGGTGCTCCCTGTAATCCCTTTCAGCAGGCCATTTCGCTCTCGAAACGAGCTGAATAATCTCTCTGCGGTGCTCGACTCAGGACACGTGCATGGGGACGGCCGCTTCACGGTCTCGTCGACTGAGAAGCTCAAGGACATCACCGGCGCGGAGCGGGTCTTCTTGACGTCCTCGTGCACGCATGCTCTTGAGATGTCCAGCCTTCTGCTGGATCTGCGAGAAGGTGATGAAGTCATTCTGCCCAGCTTCACATTTCCTTCCGCTGCAACAGCGGTTGCGCTGATGGGCGCGGTGCCGGTTTTCGTCGATATCGATCCGCGAAGCGGCAATATTGATACGTCCCTGATAGAACGCGCAATAACCCGAAGGACCCGTGCTATTTCTGTCGTCCATTACGGCGGGGTTGCCGTGGAGCTCGATGAGGTCCTGTCCATCGCCAAAGACCACGATCTGGCGATCATTGAGGACAACGCCCACGGGCTCGGAGGTTCATGGAAGGGCAGGAGCCTCGGCACAATCGGGACCCTTGGTACGCAGAGCTTCCATGACACCAAGAACGTTCATTCAGGCGAGGGAGGAGCGCTTTTGGTGAACGACAGGGCGCTCACCGAACGTGCCGAAATAATCCGGGAGAAAGGGACCGATCGATCGCGTTTTTTGCGCGGGCAAGTGGACAAGTACACATGGGTCGATGTGGGCTCGAGTTACCTGATGAGCGAGCTGAACGCGGCAGTCTTGGACTCGCAGCTTGAGCAGTTCGGGACCATTCAGGAACAGCGCCACAGTGTGTGGAACCGTTATCAAACCGAATTGGCAGAGTGGGCGGAAGCCTCGGGTGTCCGGCTCATGCAGGTCGGCGAGGATCGATCGCATACGGCACATGTCTTCTATCTGGTGATGCCCGATCACGATGCGCAAATGGCGCTTCTCGGCAGCCTCCGAGACAAGGGCGTCATCGCGACTTTTCACTACATCCCGCTTGATTCCAGCCCTGCGGGCCTCCGCTTGGGGCGTACGCCCTATAGCTGCGATGAAAGCCTTGATTTTGCATTGCGGCTGGTTCGTCTCCCGCTCTGGGCGGGGATGCCAGAGGAGAGCGTGGCTCGTGTCATCGACGGCGTTAAGGCTTTTCGTACCCTCACGACCGGCGCCTACTAGGGATGGGATTTTCGGGACCCTTGGAGGGACAAGTCTCCAGCGCCACAAGTCGGAGCGAGTCCGACCGGTTCGGAGTGATAACTGATCGGATCACAGTTGGAGCTTTCGATACACACGATGACCGACAGGCGCGGGTCATCGCGGCAGAAGTGCAGCGCCATATCGAACGATCTCGGGCGAAGATCATCATTCTCCGCTATCCGGCTGATTTCGTCTCCCTGTTGAAGTCGGTTGACATTGGAACTCGTTCCGTTTATCCGGGAGGATCGCTGGCGTATTGGGAAGCATGTCTCGCCGACAGCGGTTTCAGCGACCCGGACGTTCTCGAACTCGGCGCCGAGGAGCGCCATTCATGGATGGGCGAGGTCGAATCGGTCATAGCCGATTCGTTCCTCGGATACATCAATCACTACGCAAGCAATCCGTTGATCAGCTCGGACCTCATCGCGGATGGATACGCCGAGTGGGCTCGTAGCACTCTGAATGACTCTAGGAATCGATTGTTCGTCGTGAACCACGAGGCCCGCGTGGCCGGACTGGCTGTGGTTCACGTGGACGGGGACATTTGGGACATCGAACTGGCGAGTATTGCCACTCCGTTCCAACGTCGCGGGCTCTACCTAAGGCTTGTTCGCCAGATCCTCGATGAGGGAGCCCGGACGGGTGTCTCACAATTAGTGATCTCGACTCAATCTCACAATATCGCGGTTCAGCGCGCGTGGATCAAACTGGGTTTCCGCCCGATCGCCTCGATCGAAACGGTCCACCTCGTGGACGGCAATCCGCCGGCTCTTTCCTAAGACTGGTGCGGACTCGCGCGAAGTGAGCCCAGGTGGTCGCCGCTCAGGATCGATCAGGCCTCAAGCCAGCAATTCCTCGGGAATGCGGCTGAGCGCGTCGGCAACCTGATCGATCTGTCCATCGGACATCCAGGGCCCCATCGGAAGGCTCGTGACCTGATCGGCGAGAGTGTCGGCGACCGCGAAGCGCCTCTCGCGAAGCTCTGCGCCGAGGACCCGCTGAACCGGCTCGAGACGGTAGGCGGCGTAGGGGTAATGGACATCGGTCGTGACGCCGTTTTCGGCCAGGAAAGCGCGAAGGCCGGCTCGGTCGGGTGATCTGAGCACAAAATGGTGCCAGACGCTGTCAGAGACGTCTCTCGGCCCGACGACGCTCGATGCCCTCTCCCCGAGACCGCTGAAATATGTCGTCGCGATCTGCCGTCGACGGCTGTTCCACTCGTCGAGATGCCGAAGCTGCAGCGAGAGGATGGCCGCCTGCATGGCATCGAGCCTGCTGTTCCAGCCGCTGTCGACATGGTCGTACTTGGTCGCACCCTGGCCGTAGGAGCGTCGGCTTCTCACCCTGGCCGCCAGTTCTCCGTCCGACGTGGTGACGGCCCCGCCGTCCCCCAGCGCTCCGAGGTTCTTGGTTGGGTAGAAGGAGAAGGCGCCCGCGGTGCCGACTGCTCCGGCCATCCCCGCCGGAGACGAGGCGCCATGGGCCTGCGCCGTGTCCTCGAAGACGTCGAGCCGGTGCCGCCCGGCGATCTCGAGAATGGCCTCCATCGGGGCTGAGCGACCGTAGAGGTGAACGGGCATGATCGCGCGGGTCCGCTCCGTGATGGCGGCCTCGAGCGCGGAAGGGTCCAGGTTCGCGCTCTCCAGCGAGACGTCGACGGGAACCGGTGTCGCGCCGATCTGGATGACGGAGAGGATGGTGGCGAAGAAGGTGAAGGCCGGAACGATGACTTCGTCGCCCGGCCCGATGTTCCTCGCCTCCATCGCGAGGCGGAGAGCGTCGAGGCCGTTGCCCACTCCCACGCAGTGGTCCACTCCGAGGTAGTCGGCGAACTCCGCTTCGAAGCGTTCCACGAGCGGGCCGCCGACGAAATAGCCGCCGGCGATGACCTCCTCGATCGCTCCGTGGATCTCGGTTCCCCTGTCGCGGATGTGCGAACCGAGGTCGAAGAACGGAACCGTGGTCATGAATTCGCCCAGGCGATGAACTGGTCGTAGTCCCGGATGTAGTCGCTCGGGTCGTACTCCTCCGAGGCGAAGATCAGTGCCGTCGATCCGGCGGAGAAGTCTTTGAGCGTGCGCCAGTAGCCCGGCGGGACGGTCAAGCCGGCGTTCGGGCTGCTGAGGAGGAATTTGGTCTTCGTGCGGCCGTCATCGAGTTCCACCTCGAAACTGCCCGATACCGCGACGATGAGCTGATGAAGCATCTTGTGGGCATGCGACCCACGGACGGCGTTCGACGGGACGTCGTAGAGGAAATAGACGCGCTTGATGGGGAACGGGAACGGCGAATCCTTTTCGACGACGCCGAGTGCGCCGAGTTGGTCCCTCACTTCGGGCACAGGAACGATAGTCGGAACGGACCAGTGACTCATGGGCACGACCCTAGCAGCAATAAGATTACTCAAATGGCAAGTCAGAGCGACTGTGCCGGAACAGCCGTGCAGTGAAGCAAAATTGATCCGCCGTTACTGGGAGACCATGTTCAAAACGCAGCTCTTCGTCCGAGTCATGAGGGCGATCAGGCGGAGCTTGGGCATCCGTTCGACGACTGCCTCAGCGCGCTGCGTTGACGCCGTTCGCAGCTATCTCGCGCGGTCATATCCGCATGCTGATCCCAAGCGGATTCTCGGTATCATCGCGATGCACGGCGTCGATCGGATTCCTCTCGAGCTCCTGATAGGGGGGCAGCAGGACGACCCCTCCTCTGCCGGGGCCGAAGAGTCGCTCGGCCGGGCGCTGACTTCGAGGCGCGGACGTTACGGGGATCCGCATCCCCTCTTCTCGTCCGCCTTCTATGAATGGAACAATCCCGATGTCGCCGCTTCCGGCGTCGCCCCGTGGCTTCACTATCAGGTCTTCGGACATCGGGAGGCGCGCTCGCCGCATCCGCTTTTCGACCCCGCGTACATGAGCCAGTGGCTGGGGGAGGCCTCGTCGCGGACCGTGGTGGACGAGTACCTCAGAACTCCCGAATACTGGAGCATCGTCACCAGTCCGTACCTCGATTCCCAACGATTCCTTCTCGAAGCCGAATCGAATGTGGAGATCCCGCCGCCCCTGCGGATTCTGTCCGAGGCGCATCCGGAAGCGTGGCTGAGCTTCAAACTCATGCTGATCGATGCGGCATCGCCGGACGCGACGATTGCGAGGTTCACGGGCGCCGTCTTCCTCGTCTCCCGTCATCCCGATCTTCCTTGGCGCCGTCTCGCCACGTGGAGCTATTCGACCGGACCGTCAGCCGGGGAAGCCGACGGAGGACGCTTCACCGTGGTCCCCGGTTACCTTCTGGCCTCGGAGGAGACGGTGATCTCCCAGATCGGAGGTGAAGCCGCCAGCCCCGACCTCACGATCGTCAGGCTGGAGACGGAATATCTGGGGCTGTCCGGCCTGTCGTGGGAGCACGTCGACCGGCTTGTCTTTGTGAGGTCCGACCTCGGTCGTTCGCGCGCGGAGCAGCTGATCGGCCACGAGACGCGGACGGTGGCGGTCGCTCCGAGATCGGCGGCTCAGGGGAGGGCCCTCTCGTCGCTGGTCTCCAGGCTCGGCCTCGCGAACGTCCTCGTCCTTCCTTACGGTTTGCAGATCAATATCGAATCCGAAAAACTCGTAGTCGTGGATGACGAGCCTTCGGCGATCGAGAGTTGGAGCTGGTCCACGCCCGCGGAGGCCGCGACGGTCACCTTCGTGATTCCTTCGTCGGAGGCGGTCGACGCATCGACCGTTGCGGAGATCGATGCCTGGCTGTCACGCGGTGCATCGCTGTTGACGGTGGACGAAGCGGATCTTGGACTCTGGCCGCACCTGCTGGACCGTTCCCACGTCGTGGTGCATCCGTCCTTGATCGAACAGACCCGGATGCTCGTGGACGGTCGTTCACTCCGGCTATTGGCGAGCGGTTCAGCTTCATGAGCCCGCGATTCAGCACCACCGGAGTCATCGCGACCTACAACCAGAGCGCCTTCGTCGCCGAAGCCGTCGCGAGCCTTGCCGATCAGGTCGATGAGCTGGTGGTGGTGGATGACGCCTCCTCCGATGACACCGTCGCCGTGCTTGGGGGACTGCCCCATTCGAACCTTCGTCTCGTTCGCAACGAACGTCGCCTCGGGGTCTCGCGGTCCTTCAACGTCGGCGTCGAGATGGGCACGGGGGAGATCGTTGTCATCCAGGGAGGGGACGACCGGTCCACGCCCGACAGAGTAGAGCGGCAGCTCCGGTCATTCGACGATCCGCACGTCGTCCTCAGCGCCAGCGTTCCGAGGGTGCTCAACGAGTTCGGTGCGGTTCTGCCCGATTGGTGTGCGTCCGAGTTCTTCCCCGATACGAGGATCCCTGACACGCTTGTCCATCTCTTCTCGCTCGGCAATCTGATCTGTGCGCCCTCGGTCTCCCTGAGACGTTCCGACTATCTCGACCTCGGCGGATTCCACGCCGGCCTCGACCATCTGCAGGACTATCACCTGTGGCTTCGGCTGGCTGAGCGAGGGACCTTCGACATCCTTCCCGTTCCGGTGGTGGAGTACCGCAAGCACACGACGAATCTCTCTCGAGTCCATCTCGACATCGATTCTCCCCGTTCACGTCGGATCTGGACGGAGACGGAGTTCGTCCTCACCGATTTCCTGGAACGTTCTCGCCCCGAGACCCTCGTCAGGCTGGGGGCCGCCGGAGGGGTGGAACCGGAACGGTTCTCCCGGCTCGTCCACGAGGAGCAGGTCGGCCTGCTCGAACTCCTCCATCAGAACCGCCTGCTGGTGCGCCGAGGCCTCGCCTTCGTCCTGCGCCGGCTTGGCGAGAAGGACGGAGAGGAGTCGCTCGCGCGCATGGGGCTGAGCGTCGAGGACGTCGATCGTCTCGCAGTGCGCGCCGATCCCATGAATGGGGAGGACGTCGGGCGCGCGCTCGCGGTCAGGGAGAAACTGGACGAATCCTCGACACGAGGGGAAGCGCGGAAGAACGCCGCGAGAAGGGGAAGGACGGCATGACCATCCACGCCGGTGCCACGATAGATCCCGGTGCGACCGTGGCGGAGAGCGTCACGGTCTGGCAGGGGACCCACGTTCGTTCCGGCGCGGTCATTGCGGCGAACACCAGCCTCGGTCAGTACGTCTACGTCGGCCCGGGAGCGCGAATCGGCGCCGGTTGCAAGGTGCAGAACGGCGCTTACATCTATGAGCCCGCGGAGATCGAGGATGGTGTGTTCATTGGTCCACGCGTCGTCTTGACCAACGATCGTCACCCCAGAGCGATCATGCCCGACGGCCGTCAGAAGGGGCCGGACGACTGGGAGCCCGTGGGGGTGACCATTCGGCGGGGAGCATCCATCGGTGCGGGTGCCATCTGTGTCGCTCCCGTGGAGATCGGGCGGTGGGCGACCGTCGCGGCCGGTTCCGTCGTTGTCGATGATGTTGCCGACCATGCTCTGATGGCCGGCGTCCCCGCTCGGAGGATCGGATGGGTCGGGCGCTCGGGAGTGACGCTCCGGAGAAGTGGCGGGCTATGGATCTGCCCGGTGACGGGCGAGGCCTATGAGGAATCCGCGGGGGAATCCTCCATTCGCCGCATCGATCCGACGACCACCGGGCTATAAGGATGAGACTCCGTCCCGAGCCGTATCGTGCTTTCCGTGAATCATTGGCGAAGCCGGTCGCCGATTATTGGCGGACCAACGACGAGAACGCGCGCGAGTCGGCCAGACATATCCTCCGCGAATTCGTGGCGAACAATCGGCAGCGCAAGACCAGGTTCGAGCTCTACCTCGATGGCTGGATCGCGCCTTCTCTCTCGCAGCGGCTGAGCATTCGCCGTCTCAGACGGGTGAACCCCGGCTACCGGATCACCCTGCGGCGGACCATCCGTGCGGACGTCGCCGAGAGCCTGGGCACGAGACGGACGAGGCTCGGATTCCGGGTCATCGTGTCTGTTCGGAAGGGCGTCGCGTTAGCCCCGTTCGCCTTCGGCGCCGTGGAGAGATTCCGGCAGCTCGTGCCGTTTCCTGGATCGAATGCGGAGGTCGAGGAGGCGTTGACGCAGAGCTATCCGCAGTCGGGCGTGCCGTCCATTCGTATTCCCGAGGAGGGGGAACGGCCGGTTCACGGCTATCTCGATTCGATCACCGAATCGCCGCGGATCTCGGACATCGATCCCGGGACCTGGATCGCCGGTTTGGCCAAGGAACGCCCTCGGGAGCTCTACGAGCTCCTGGACGACGCGAGCATGGTCGACACCGCGCAATCCGTTGTCGCCGCCATCGCTGACGCCGACACCGATCCGGAATGGGCGGACAGATTCGAGATGCTGGCCCATGGCTCGATCGCGCGTCGGCGGTCCGCTCTGAGGGTCGTCGATGTGAGACGGCCGACGCCTGCCGCAGCGGTCGTTCCCGGATCGGCTCGGCCGTTGCCCGTCTGGGCAAAGGAAGGTGCGCAGTTGCGCGCGCATGCCGGACGGGATCGGATTCCGCACGTCGAACAGAGCTGGCTTCACCTGACGGATGCGCTCGTTCAGGACGGCGGAACCGTTCTCGTCGGCGACAGTCTCATCGCTTACGAGCCGGCGGCGGATCCGGCGCTGGACTTCGTCGCGGGTCAGTGGGATTCGGTTTACGGCAGTCAGAGCAGAACCTCGCGCGCGCTCGTCCGGCGGCGGAATCTCGCGAGACGACGCCATCCTGAAGGGATACTGCTGAGCGGCCGGAACGATAACAACTGGTATCACTGGTTGATCGAGTATCTGCCACGGGCGATGCAACTCGACCCGTCGATCTCCGACGAGGTACCTTTTGTGGTGAGCGAACGGACGCCGCAGGCCGGAATCGACGCACTGTCGTCGTTGTCCCCTCGCCCGGTCCTCCGCATCGACTCCCGCCTGGCCCATCGCTTCGATCGCTTGCATGTCCTTGCGCCGCCCGTGCAGATCCTCGACACCACGCGCGTTGCGTGGTCGCGCGGGCTGAGTATGAATCCGGAGCCGCTGGCTGCCGTGCGTCGGGCCTGGCTCGGAACCGATTCGCGGCCGCCGGGGAAGCGCATCTTCCTCCAGCGTCGTTCGGCTCACCGCGGTCTCGTCAACGAGGACGACCTCATCCCCATCGCCGAGGCACACGGTCTCACGGTCGTCGACCCTGGCCGGCTGACCTGGGCTCAGCAGGTCGACCTCTTCTCCCATGCCGCTCTCGTGGTCGGTGCGAGCGGCGCGGTGATGGCCAATTACCTGCTGATGGGGCAGGGGAGCGAGGTGCTCGCCATCACTTCGGAGCAACTCCATGACTTTGTCCTGCCGGCGGCGATCGCGCAGTTGAACGACGTGGGGTTCGGCTATGTCCTCGGGGCGGGGACGGCCGGCCTTCGTGACTACGACAGTCGCAATCCCTGGCTGCATTCCGACTTCCTCCTCCCGCCACAGCGCTTCACCAGAGCCCTCCGAGAGTCCATCGATCGCATCGGCGACAGGTTCGGCTCGTGATCGTCACGGTCGGTTCCGATCAGGCTGTCGCTCCTGACGACGGTCCCGTTTTCCTGTTCGACCTCGACGGCACGCTGACGAGGGAGGAGCTGCTCCCGCTTCTCGCCGATGAGATCGGGTTGGGCGGCATGCGAGAGCTCACGGATCGCACGATGCAGGGCGAGTACGGTTTCGATCAGTCGTTCCGCATGCGCGTGGACATGCTGAGAGACGTCCCGCTCGACGTCGTCGCGGAGATCGTCAGGTCTGTCCCCGTGAACGAACAGCTGATGGGGTGGATCAGCGAGCGTAAGGAACGCTGTTGGGTCGTCACCGGCAACCTGGATTGCTGGGTGGAGCCCTGGCTGGACAAATGGGGTCTTCGGGGATTCACGTCGACGTCCATGCTCACCACCAGCGGGATCGGGATCGCGCCGGGCGGGGTCCTCGACAAGGCGACGGTACTGCCCCAGTTCTCCTCGAACTTCACCGCGATGGCCGGGGACGGTGCGAACGATGCCGGCATCGTGATGGGAGCCGACTTCGGAATCGGCGTGCAGATCATCCACACGATTCCCGACCTCCTGCTGTCCGCTGCCGATTGTGTCGTCAATAGTGAAGGAGCGCTGTGTCGGATTCTGTCACGGTTGTGATCAATGCCGCCGGACTGGGAACGCGGCTGGGCCTCGATCGTCCGAAGAGCACGGTGGAGATCAACGGCAAGCCGATCCTCGGGTGGCAGCTCGATCTCCTCGAGGGCGTCGATGTCGTTGTCGTCGCCGGTTTTCAGTCCGCCACGATCATCTCCTACCTTCGTGAGCACCGGCCGGACGTCCCGGTCGTCCTCAACCACGATTTCCGGTCGACCGGAACCGCCGCCTCGCTTGCGCGAGGTGCGCGACTCGCGGGCGACTGGGTCATCTCGCTGGACGGCGATCTACTCGTCGCGCCCGAGAGCCTCGCCGCCTTCGTGAACGGCCGGTCGAGGCTCGTCGGCTTGACGCGCCGGGTGTCGGAGACCCCGGTGGGCGCCCTCTTGGATGCGCGCGCCGAGACGGTGAAGGAGATGGGCTTCGGTCTCGAGAGCGATCTGGAATGGTCCGGCCTTCTTCGCTTCCCCCGGGAGGAGGTTGTGGGATTCGGGAGAGGGCACGTCTTCGAGAGTCTGCTGCCCCAGCTCCCGCTCCCCGCCTCGATGGTCGACTGCGTGGAGATCGACGAACCGGATGATCTGCGGCGGGCATCGAAATGGCTATCCGAGCGCACGGCGCACGGCAAATGGAAAGAGCAGGTCTGAGATGGACAAGGACATCGTCAAGGAGTTCTGGCGCAAGCGCGCTCTGACCGGGCACACGCGCTGGACGGGGGACGGGATGCTTGCGTTCGACCAGGCCCTCCTCCGCCCGCTGGTCGGAGATGACACGCGGATCCTCGATCTCGGGAGCGGGTTCGGCGAGTTGTCGCGAAGCATCTGCGGCCCCGGTGACAGCCTCGTGGCCGTGGACCAGGAGCCGGGGATGGCCGCGGGCTTCGAAGGAGACGATCGTTTCGCTTTTGTGCACTCGAGCGTCGTCGACTACGTTCCGGAGGGGAGATTCGACCTCGTGCTGCTTTTCGGCGTGATCACCCATCTCACGGAAGAGGAAGAGGAAGCCGTCTATTCGGTCATCGTGAGTGCGCTCGCCACCGCCGGTGTCGCCGTGATCAAGAACCAGTGTTCCGACGGCGCGGATCTGACCGTCGACACCTACTCTGAGGCCCTCGGAGCATCCTATGTCGGGCGGTATCCGTCCGTGGAGAGCCAGCGGAGCCGGCTCGCTCGACGGTTCGGAAGCGTCGAGATCGTCGAGTATCCGCCGGAGCTCAAGATGCACCGGAACAGCAGCCACGTCGCGTTCGTGTGCCGCGAGCCGCGCTAGGCGCCGGCGCCACCTGCATCGTCGAAGACGCCGGCGGACTGCGCGGCCGAGAGTGCGGCTCGCCAGTTGCGCATCGGTGAGAGGCCGACCCTCGCCCACTCCTCGTGGCCGAGCACCGAATAGTCGGGACGCGGTGCCGGACGCACGAACTGCGCGCTCGTCGTCGGTGTGACCCTGTCCGGGTCGAGACCGACCACCCGGAAGATCTCCTTCGTGAACTCGAACCAGCTGGCCTCGCCGGCGTTGGTCGCGTGATAGATGCCCGCAGGGGCCTCCGAATCGAGCAGTTCGACGATCTGTCGCGCGAGATCCGCCGTCCAGGTCGGCTGGCCCAGCTGATCGGTGACGACGCTGACCGTGTCGTGACTCGCGGCGAGCCGCAGCATCGTCTTGGCGAAGTTCGGTCCGCCGGCGCCGTAGGTCCAGGCGGTGCGTACGATGTAGGTGCCGGTCGGATGCGCGGCCCAGGACAGGCGTTCTCCCTCGGCCTTTGTCCGTCCGTAGGCAGAGATGGGGGCGGGCGGCGTGTGCTCGGCGTAGGGCGCTGTCGCGGACCCGCCGAAGACGTAGTCGGTGGAGATCTGGACGAGCCTGGCGCCGTTCTCGGCGGCCGCGATCGCGAGATTCTGCGGGCCGATCGCGTTGACGGCGTAGGCCTCGTCCTCATGCGTCTCCGCGTCATCGACCTTCGTATACGCCGAGGCGTTGATCACGACGTCGTGGCCGGCGACGGCGGCGCGAACGGCGGCGAGGTCGGTCACATCGAGGTCCGCGTGCGTCAGCGCGCTCACCTGACGGCCCGATAGGGCCGACCGGAGATCCTGGCCGAGCATGCCGCCGGCTCCGACGACGAGATACCGGCTCACAGTGCTGCTCGTGCCTTCAGCGGCTCCCACCAAGCGCGGTTGTCGCGGTACCACTGCACAACGTCCGCGAGTCCCTGCTCGAAGGGAACCTGCGGCTCGTACCCGAGTTCGTCCTGGATCTTTGCGATGTCGACGCTGTAGCGCAGGTCGTGGCCCAGCCGATCCTGCACGCGGTCGACGTAGGACCAGTCCTTCCCGGTCGCATCCAGCAGCAGCTGAGTGAGCTGCCGGTTGGTGAGCTCGGTTCCGCCGCCGATGTTGTAGATCTCACCGGCACGTCCGCGGGTGAGCACCATGGCGATGCCGCGGGTATGGTCGTCGACGTGCAGCCAGTCCCGGATGTTGTTGCCCTCGCCATAGAGGGGAACGTGCTTGTCGTCGATGAGATTGGTGACGAAGAGCGGGATGACCTTCTCGGGGAAGTGGTACGGGCCGTAGTTGTTGGAGCAGCGGGTGATCGAGACGTTGAGGCCGTGGGTGCGGAAGTAGCTGCGGACCAGCAGGTCGCTGCCGGCCTTCGAGGCGGAATAGGGGGAGTTCGGCTCGAGCGGACGGGACTCGTCCCACGAGCCCTCGGCGATCGAGCCGTAGACCTCGTCGGTGGAGACGTGCACGAACCGCTTGAGGTTCGCGCGCAGGGCGGCGTCGAGCAGCCGTTGGGTGCCGAGGACGTTGGTCTCCACGAAGATGCCGGAGTCGCGCACGGAGCGGTCCACGTGGGACTCGGCAGCGAAGTGCACCACCGCGTCGACGGTCGGCATGAGCCGGTCGAGCAGGTCCGAATTGCGGATGTCGCCCTTCACGAAGCGATACCGCGGCGAATCCGCTATGGGCGCGAGGTTCTCCAGATTTCCGGAATAGGTGAGCGCGTCGAGGACGACGACCTCGGCGCCCTCGAGCCCCGGGTAGGCATCCTGCAAAGTCCGTCGTACGAAGTTGGAGCCGATGAAGCCGGCACCGCCGGTGACGAGGATTTTCACGGGGTGGGTCTCCTTTAGGTCGTGACGAGGACGATTGTACCGGGAGCCCGCGGGAGAAATGCGGCTGGGCTCCCCGGTCCGAGCGGTACCGATGGCTAGTATCGAGCAGAGGTATGTCGAGACGGCATCGGGGGGTATGGACGTGAGAATGATGAATCGCAGCCCGGGGAGGCGTGCATTGACGCGTTTCACGACCATCGCGGTTGCCCTCGCCCTCACGGTGGTCGGGCTGGTCGTCGTGCAGCCGGTCCAGCCGGCCCAGGCGCTCTCCGGCTCTGATTTCCAGCCCGGCTACATCATCGATGACTCGCAGTTCTACGACGCCAACGGGATGACCCAGGCGCAGATCCAGGCATTTCTCGAATCTAAGGAACCGGGGACGTGTGGAAACTCCCTGTGTCTGAAGAATTATCGGGAATCGACCGATGCGCACGCGGCCATCAAATCAACGAGCACGGGCAACACGAGGTGCGGAGCGTATCCTGGCGGCACGAACGACCTCGCATCGACCATCATCTTCAAAGCTCAGCAGGCGTGTGGAATCAGCGCAAAGGTCATTCTCGTGACGCTCCAAAAGGAGCAAGCGCTGATTACCAATCTCACGCCTTCCGCTCCGGCAATGCAACGGGCAATGGGATATGCGTGCTCTGATACGGCGCCCTGTGCGGTGGATTCGCTCGGCTTCGGCAAGCAGGTCTACAAGGCGGCGTTGCAGTTCAACACCTACAAGGCGGCAAAGTACCTGGGACAGCCAGGCCTTCAAACGATCGCCTACGCGCCCCCGTATCTGGATAACGGCGTTCTTAAGGATTGCCCATCTGTTACCGTCAACGTTCTCAACTACGCGACGGCGGCTCTGTACAACTACACCCCCTACACTCCGAATGCTGCGGCGCTTGCGAACCTGACGGGGTCAGCTCCCCCTTGCGGTTCGTACGGTAACCGCAACTTCTGGGTGTTCTACAACAACTGGTTCGGAAGTCCGGTGGGCAACCCTTCGGGAGCGCTCCAGTCGACCACCGTCGGCAATAACACGGTGACCGTCTCCGGCTGGGCGGTGGACGCCGATGTGCAGTCCGCGGCCATCAGCGTTCGGATAACCAGTAACGCGGGATGGACTCAGGTGGTGACCGCGAACACCTCGAATTCGGCTTCCCAGGCGACGTTCCCCGTAGCGGGCACGAACCATGGTTTTTCGGCGACGATCCATGCCTCGGTCGGCTCTCAACAGTTGTGTGCATATGCCGTCAATCAGGGTTTGGGGGCCGACGTCGGGATCGGCTGTGCCTCGGTGAGTGTGCCGACGTCGCTGACGAGCACCCGGATCCAGGGAACCGATCGATACGACACAGCCGTGCAAGTCTCGAAGAAGACGGCACCGGGAGTGCCGGTGGTCTACGTAGCATCTGGTGAGAACTACCCCGATGCGCTGAGCGTGGCTCCTGCTGCGGCCAAGCAGGGCGTGCCCTTGCTCCTGGTCACCGGCGCCTCGGTCCCGACCGCGGTTCGCGCCGAGCTGACACGGCTTCAGCCGCAAAGGATTGTTGCTGTAGGAGGAGTCGCCGCGATGTCGGAT
Organism: Lacisediminihabitans sp.; assembly: GCF_036404185.1. Lineage (GTDB taxonomy): Bacteria > Actinomycetota > Actinomycetes > Actinomycetales > Microbacteriaceae > Lacisediminihabitans. The sequence continues at coordinate 34,755 of NZ_DASWPB010000052.1, forward strand.
GCGGTCGTGGCAGATTTGAACACCATTGCGCCGACAACTCGTATCAGCGGCACCGATCGATACAACACCTCGATAGAGGTAGGCAGGGTGCTGGGGGCCGATCGCTCAGGTAAGGTCTATCTGGCCGCCGGTTCGAACTTCCCCGACGCCCTCTCCTCCGCTTCGTCGGCCGGGTTCAAGGATGCGCCGCTACTGCTGGTTGATGGGACTGCCGCCTCTGCGTCTGCCGCGTTGGTCGCGGCACTGCAGAGCTGGGGGGTGACAACCGTCACCATCATCGGCGGCACCTCCGTGGTGACCGATCAGTTCTTGGGCTCGGTAAGAGGGGTCCCCGGGGTGACCGCCGTCAATCGGCTGGCCGGAGTGGATCGTTACTCGACCTCGATCGCTGTGAACGCCGCCACCTACCCGCATCCCACAGCGGCCTTCATGGCAGCGGGCACGGCATTCCCTGATGGACTTTCCGGTGGAGCTCTGGCCGGCAAGCTGGGCGTTCCGATGTTTCTCATTCCCGGGCAGTGCGTGCCCAACGGGGCGCTTGATCAGCTGATCGCCGCGGCGCCCATGACCGTGACTGCGCTGGGGGGGACCACCGTTCTGACGGCCGCCGCTCAGGCGTTCGCTCCCTGTTGAGCTCAGACCCTGGTCTTCGCTCGCGGCGATGAGATCCTGTTGACGCCCGTCAGCCAGGGCGCAAGCGGGGTTCGAAGCACGATGAGCGACAGGGCCCACGGGATGGTCAGCGCCGCAAGGAATCCGAGCTTGCGACCGTGCTCGGGCGTGTTGAGGAGCCACAGGACCGCCGGATGAGCGAGCACGACCAGCATCCCCCCGGCGGCAAGTCTGATCGACAACCGGGAGAACCATCCCGGGAGTCGCGGCATGACCGCTTCCAGGACTAGGACAAGGCCGATGTCGATCATGAGGCCGACGACGACTCCGAGGACGGGAACGCCGAAGTTGCCGTTCTTGATGTCGAGTCGGGGCGAGATCGAACTGGCGACCAGGATCGCTGCGACGACGATGAGTGCCGTTCCCACGACGGCGGGATGACGGACGCTGTGGCGGTGCGCGCGGAAGAGACGCCCGGCAAGCACAAATGACAGGCAGGGCACCGCGAGCCCGATTCCCAGCGGGGTGGTCGAGAGCCATGTTCCGTCTAGGTAGGCGACAGCCAATCCCGCCGCCGCGATCGCCCACTGCGACCAGAGAGGCAGCCTCTCCACCAACCGGTAGAGCAGCGCGGAGAAGAACAGCACCGAAACGAACCAAAAAGTGGTGAAGGGGCGGATCGCAAGCCCCCCTCCATAGAGCGGCCCCAGGAGAGCTCCCGCATGCAGATTCCCGCCCAGCTTCAAGAGGATGCACAGCGCCGCGAGCAAGATGACGAGCCACACGACGTAGGGCCTCCCGAGGGTCGCCCAGCGTTTTGCCAGCTCGGTGCGGAAGGTACGACCGCCGGTCCACAGATATCCCGTCAGCAGGAAAAACAGAGGAACATGCCAGGGATATACGACCGTACCGACGGCGGTGTCTCCCCAGACATGGCCAGCCACGACGGCCACGATGCCCAGGACACGCGCGGCATCGATAGCGGCGGAGCGACTCGACGATCCGCGTTGAGCGCTCTGCAAGTCCACGGATCCCCCCACGACATTTTCTTCGGGCAGCCTATCCTGGGCCGACCGAATTGCTTTTCACGGCGGCCGGGCGATAGATTCCCCGTTATGAGCGGAGAAGCTGGTCCCATTGATGTCCCGGCTCCTCGGAGGATCGTCTACACGGCGCTCATTGGCAGATACGAACAGCTCAACGAGCAGCCGATTGCGGCCTCCAGCGACATCGACTTCGTCTGTTTCACCGACGATCCGGATCTGCGCAGCACCAGCTGGTCGATCCGCCTCATCGAGCCGAGATTTCCCCTGGATTCCATCCGGAGCGCACGCTATCTCAAGGTGCTCGGATACCAGCTGTTCCCCGACCACGATGAGACCCTCTGGATCGACAACAGCGTGAGACTGACGGTCGACCCCCGGGAGCTGCTCGGCCGTTGGTTGGCCGATGCCGACATCGCGTTGCCGCATCACAGCTATCGGACCAGCGTGATCGGAGAGTTCGACGCGGTGGCGACCGATGGCTACGACGACCCGGCACGGGTCTATGAGCAGCTGATCCACTATTCGACGCTGAGGCCGGCCGTCCTCCACGAACAGCCGTATTGGACGGCTTTGCTCGCGCGGCGACGCACCGCCGCGGTGTCGGAGGCGATGCGACTCTGGAACGATCACATCCTCCGCTATTCACGGCGCGACCAGCTGTCGATCAATTTTGTGCTGGATGCCGCGAAGGTGGCCGTCACGGCCGTCGACATCGACAACATGAGCTCCGAATGGCATGAATGGCCGATCCGAGTGGACAGGAAGTGGGCCCGCACCCAGGACCGCATGGCGGACGCTCTCCGCGTGCCGGGTGCGGACATCGGGCGGCTGGAGAACTCTCTGACCCTGGTGCAGCAGCAGCTTGCCGTGCTCAGGGATGAGAACGAGAGCCTCAGGGGGGCCTTGCAATCGGCCGAGGGTGCGGCCCAGTCCGCGGAAAACGCGGCCCGCGCGTATCGGAGCAGCACCTCCTGGAGGCTGACCGCCCCCCTCCGTGCATTCGGCAGACGCCGATCCTGACTAGCCGTCGAGCAGGGCAGGGATATGGCGCGGGTTTTTCAACCAGCGGTAGAAGCTCTCCTTGTAGTCGAACAGCGCATGGCCTTGGTCTAGCTCGCTGAGGACGAATTGCACGGGGGCATCGACCATGGTCAGACGCCATCCGCTGGCCTGAGCGAGCCGGCTCATCCAGATGTCTTCCATGAAGAGGAACCGCATGGGGATCCTGGTGAAGAACGTCCGCCGGCCGACGATGGCGGAGTCGCATATCGCACCGCCGGTTCCCACATGCATCGCGGAGGCGCCGGACTCCACCACCTGAGTTCTATCCCAATAATCGCCCGAGTTGTTCCACGCCCACACGCCGGCGATCGACCGGGGGATCCAGGCGGCGATCAAAGTCTCCACGAAGTCGCGATCGAAGTTCTGATCGTCGTCCATCATGATGAACGGCCCGGTATAACCGTGACGAACCAGCTCGGACATGGCCACGAAGCGCCCCATCCCACCGATGTTGATGGGTGAACTGTGCAATTCGATCGAGGTGAGTGACCCTTCGCTCCTATAGGAGGCGATGACCGACCGGTAGAACTCGTCGTCCAGCGGGTTGTTGTTCCATAACACCAGACGGAGGGATCGGGAGGTGCGTTGAGCATCGATGATCCTCAGCACATCGGCCAGGCGCTCCGGACGGTTCCAGAGGCAGACGACGATGGCCAACGCCTCGGGCCTCGGCGCATCGCCAAATCGATCGAAGACGATGTCCCCGTGCAGGACTCGGTGGTACGCGCGCCTGAGACCAGCGTCGCGTCGGCCTTGCCGGGCTCTGGTGGCAGCCACCTCGGTGCGCCGTGCCAAGCGTCGGGCGATGCCGTGCACGAAACGAGCTGGTTGCTCCAGGTGCAGCCGACGGAGCGTTGACAACACAAAGGAGCGTTGCGAGATGGCGGTTCCTTTCTCGAACGGACGACGACGGCAATAGTCTGACATTTCCGGGCCGCCGCCGCTCAACAGGTCGGCTGGGTTGCCATTGGTAGACTCCCTGCGTGCAGATCCGCGAACTTTCGATCCCCGGCTCATACGAGATAACTCCCCGCCAATTCCGCGATGATCGCGGGGTATTCATGGAGTGGTATCGCTTCGACGAGCTCGAGGCGGTCCTCGGTCACCCGCTCGATCTCCGCCAGGCGAACACCTCGGTGTCCCGGCGCGGCGTGGTCCGAGGGATCCATTTTGCGGACGTTCCACGCGGCCAGGCCAAATACGTGACGGCGACACGGGGAGCCGTTCTCGATTTTGTCGTCGATATCCGGGTCGGGTCGCCGACCTTCGGGCGCTGGGACGCCGTGAGGCTCGATGACGTCGATTTTCGGGCCATCTATCTCGCGGAAGGCCTCGCTCACGCCTTTGTCGCCCTGACCGACGATGCAACGGTGACCTACCTCGTCAGCGACGTGTTCAATGCGCCTCGGGAGCATGGAATCAACCCGCTCGATCCGGAGATCGGCTTGGTTTTCCCGGAGGAAGCAGGAGATGCCGTGCTCTCTGCCAAGGATGTCGACGCGCCCTCTCTGGCGGAGGCGGAGGCAGCGGGCCTTCTGCCCAGATGGGACGACCTGCAGACCTTCTACGCCTCCCTCAACGGTGGCCGATGACGATGCGGGGAATCATTCTCGCCGGGGGCTCCGGCACACGACTCTGGCCCATCACCAAGGGCATCTCGAAGCAGCTCATGCCTATTTTCGATAAGCCGATGATCTATTACCCCCTTTCAACGCTCATGATGGCGGGGATCAAGGAGATCCTGATCATCACGACACCGGAGTACAACGGTCAATTCCGAGCCCTGCTCGGGGACGGTCGTGACCTGGGGATCACACTCGAGTACGCGGTGCAGCCGTCTCCCGATGGTCTCGCTCAGGCCTTCATCATCGGTGAAGAATTCATCGGAGACGACAGCGTCGCCCTTGTCCTTGGTGACAACATCTTCCATGGTGCCGGCCTCGGCACCTCGCTGCGGGCGCACGACGACATCGAGGGTGGGTTGATCTTTGCCTATCACGTGTCCAATCCCACCTCCTACGGCGTCGTGGAGTTCGACGACGAGATGGTGGCGGTGTCCATCGAGGAGAAGCCAGCGAATCCGAAGAGCAATTATGCCGTCCCCGGACTGTATTTCTACGACAATTCTGTCGTCGGGATCGCCAAGACGATCGAGCCGAGCGCCAGAGGCGAGCTCGAGATCTCGACGGTGAACGAACGGTTCATGCAGGCGGGAAAACTGCAGGTTCGGGTGCTCGACCGCGGGACCGCATGGTTGGACACCGGCACCTTCGAGTCGATGATGCAGGCATCCGAATACGTTCGGGTGATCGAAGACCGGCAGGGACACAAAATCGGATGCATCGAGGAGATCTCCTGGCGCGCCGGGTGGATAGACGATCGTCAGCTCGCGGCGCTCGCGGTGCCGCTGGTGAAAAGCGGTTACGGGCGTTACCTGGTGGGACTCCTAGAGAGCTAGCGAGACCTCTCTAGGCTTTCTCGCGAAGGCGGCCGTGTCGTGCTTCGATCATTGACCGCACCTTCAGCCCCACCTTCAGTGCCGCTCGGACTGGCCACAGCCAGACGCCGGAGTATTTCCGGCTGAGAAACCGGCTGGCGCTTCTGTGATGCTCCCTGAGCATGCGCTCGGACTCGGTCCCCGTTGAATGGGCGCCGGTATGAAGGACGCGCGACTGCGGATGGTACACATTGCGAAACCCGGCCTTGGCGAACCGATCGCCCAGATCGACGTCCTCGAAATACATGAAATACCCCTCGTCAAAGCCGCCGATCCGGGTAAATGCGTCACGGTTGACCAGGAGGCAGGCTCCGGAGAGCCAGCCGGCATCTCGCGGCTCGACGTCGAGTTCGCTGAGATAGGCACGACTCCACACATTGTTGGGCCAGAGGTTGTAGAAGAGCGCATGACCGACCCCAGTTCGAAGCGAGGGAACTCGCCGCGCCGACGGATAGATATTGCCATCGGGCGTGATGATCGCCGGGCCGACGGATCCGATGCGCTCATCGGACTCCGCGGCACGTACCAGGAGATCGATCGATCCCTCGCCAAGAACGACGTCCGGATTGCTGATGAGCACCCACCGTACGGTGGGCGGGAGGGTGCTGACCGCCCGGTTCATCGCTGCCCCATAGCCGGGATTCGACGGCAGCGCCAGGTAATCGGCGCCATGCGCGTCGGCGATGTCGGCGACGCTCGAACCCGCAACGGGCTTATTGTCGGCTATGACCAGTTGGAATGGCATGGTCGTCGCCTTCTGCACCGAATCGGCGAAATCGCACAACACCTCCCGTGAGTCGAAGCTCACGGTGACGACCCCGACGAGGGGGGGCGGAGACGGCGACCTGGTCATAGAGCTTATGATCTTACCTTCGGACGATGGGCAGAGTCTCAGCGCTGCTCCTCTAGGCTAGATTGGTTCGCGGCCCACCCGGAGCCGCCCACCCAGCGAGGCATAATGCGATATTTCAAGGAACTCCTCTCGGCCAGAGAGCTCCTTGCGAATCTCACTCTTCGCGAGATCAAGGGCAAATACAAGCGCACCATTTTCGGCCAGCTCTGGTCGCTGGCGAATCCGCTCGCCCAGATGCTGATCTACACCTTCATCTTCTCCGTGCTGTTCGTGCAGACGCCTCCAACGGGAGATCCGAGCGGCCTCAAGGTGTACGCCCTGTCCCTGCTCTGCGGCCTGCTGCCGTGGCTCTTCTTCGCCAACGTGCTCAACGCCGGAAGCGGATCGCTTGTCGCCAATGCCGGGCTGATTCAGAAGGTCTATTTCCCTCGTGTCGCCCTTCCGCTCGCCCAGGTCGGGGCCGTCGGCTTCAATTGGCTGTTCGAGATGGCGGTCCTCGCGATCGTGCTGAGCATCGCCGGGGCATTCGTCCTGCCGTGGCTTCCTATGGTCCTGGTGACGATGCTTCTTCTCGCGATCTTCGCCGCCGGAGTCTCCCTCATGCTGTCGATCGCCAACGTGTACTTCCGGGACACGGAACATCTGCTCGCGATCGTCATGCAGCTCTGGATGTACCTCACGCCGATCATCTACCCGATCTCCCTCGTGCAGAACGGCTCGGCGAAGATCGGCGGGTTGCTGGGAACGAACATCACGCTCCTCGACATCTATGGCTGGAATCCGATGGAACGTTTCGTCGAGGTCTTTCGAGCACTGCTCTATGACAACCGTTTTCCGAACTGGTCCGATCTGCTGATCTGCGCGATCTGGGCGTTCGGTGCCTTTGCTCTCGGACTGTGGATCTTCGGCCGCAAGGAGAGAGGGCTGGCGGAGGCACTATGACCGGCATCGCCGTCCACGTCAACGACGTGAGCAAGAAGTTCCGGCTCTATCACGAGCGGAACATGACCATCAAGGCCGCCATCATGCGCGGTCGTACCTCCGTGCACGACGACTTCTGGGCTCTCAACGACGTCGATTTTGATGTGCCGCAGGGCTCGACGTTCGGGCTCATCGGTAGCAACGGCTCCGGCAAGTCGACGCTGTTGAAATGCCTGGCGAAGATCTACTGGCCCGACAAGGGATCGATCACGCACAACGGGAAGATGGCGGCTCTGCTCGAGGTCGGCTCCGGCTTTCACCACGAGCTCTCCGGGCGGGACAACATCTACCTCAACGGCTCGATCCTCGGCATGTCCAAGAAGGAGATCGACAAGAAATACGACGAGATCGTCGAGTTCTCCGGGGTGGAGCGATTCATTGACCAGCCGGTGAAGAACTACTCCTCGGGCATGTATGTCCGTCTCGGGTTCTCGATCGCGATCCATGTCGAACCCGACATCCTGGTCGTGGACGAGGTCCTTGCGGTCGGCGATGCCGAGTTCCAGAAGAAGTGTTTCGGGAAGTTCAAGGACTTCAAGCGAGACGGCCGCACCGTGATCCTCGTGAGCCACGCCATGACGACGGTGAAGGAGATGTGCGACCAGGCGGCGTGGTTGAACCATGGCTCGCTCATGGCCGTCGGTCCTGTCAAGGACACCGTGAAGGCCTATACGGACTCGCTTCACCTCGAAGGTTAATCGCGTGACGCTGACCGTTTCCGTGGCGATGTGTACACATAACGGCGCGGCTTATGTCGAAGAGCAGCTTCGAAGCATTCTCGCGCAGACGCGTCTGCCGTCGGAGATCGTGGTCTCCGACGACGCCTCGTCGGATGGCACCGTAGAGCTCGTCCGTTCCGTGCTGGGGGAGGCAAGCGCCGCTTCCATCGCGGTCACGGTCCTGCAGAACCCGAAGGCACTCGGTGTCACCGCCAACTTCCAGCAGGCGCTGGAAGCGTGCCACGGTGATCTCCTGGCGCTCAGCGATCAGGACGACGTCTGGTATCCCGACCGCCTGGCGGTCGCCGCCGAACGCTTCGACGAATCGCCCGGGCTGCTGCTGCTCAGTTCCGATGCCCGGCTTGTCGATGCTGCGGGCATCCCGATCGGTCAGACACTCTTCGAAGGCTTGGACATCACTTCGGCCAATCGCGCCGAGGTTCATGCCGGTCGTGGGTTCCAAGCGCTCCTGCGGCGCAATCTCTCGACCGGCGCGACAGCCCTCCTGCGTCGACGGCTTATCGAGATCGCTGTCCCCTTTCCGGCACCATGGGTGCACGACGAATGGCTCGCCGTGATCGCCGCAGCAAGCGATGGCTTCGACATCGAAGAGCGTGAACTGATCGACTATCGCCAGCATGACCGCAATCAGATCGGCGCACGCAGCCGGGGTCTTGCAGAGAAGGCCAAACGCCTCATTGAACCCCGCGGCAACCGCTACCACTACCTGGTCGATCGTTCCGAGGTGTTACTACGTCGTCTGGAGTCCTTTAGCAACCGAGTGTCCCCCGTGTATCTCGACGCGCTCAGGGACAAGCTGGTGCATCTGAGATTCCGGGAAGGACTTCCCGCTTCGCGCATCGCGCGCGTTCCGCTCGTGTTGCGTGAGGCCGGAACAGGGCGTTATGAGCGGTACAGTCGCGGTCTCGGCGACGTCGTTCGTGATCTGCTTCAGCCCGAATGAGTTGACCTACGGCAGGTAGAACGAGCGCGCGATCTCGATCGCCACAAGAGCTGCTCCATAACTGAGCAGAATGTAGCGCCACGCTTTGTTCTGGATCATGAACCCGATCGCGACGAGGATCGCAGGCATCAACGGCGCGCTGTAACGCGTGCTCACTGGGAATGCCGACCCGAGCGCGATGCCCATAGCGACAACCAGAATGGGAGGAAAGAACACGACCGCCACAGCGGTTGAAATGCTCAAAGCTCGTTTGATGCCCCTGCCTCTGACGGTCATCAGGAATCCAAAAACGCCGGTGATGGTCAGGACCGCGTAAGGGAGCATGACGGCGCCGTCGACCGTGTACGCGGAGTTGAATCCGATGAAGGTGGTCAGTTGGCTGGCTAGTCCGCGGATCGAAAGGGGGGAGTTGATTCCCTGGTTGGGGCCGGGTCCGATGCTGATGGCCGAGCGGATGGCCAACCAGAGGACTTCCGCCACCAGCGCCGCAACCGTGTAAAGAACGGCGATGAGCACGATGCGAGGAGGCGCTGGTGCGCGATCCCGGGAAGAGAAGTCCTGCTTCCGCTTCATGATCGCGTAGATCAACATGTAGAGCGCGAGCAGGCCCACCGCAAAGATGTTGGTGATCTTGAGCAGCACGGCCAGTGCGGAAAGGGGAATGAGCCACCAACCGGAGAACGTCCCGCGAACGAACCGAACCCCCAGATAGAGCAGGCCTGCGCCGACCAAAAAACAGGGCGCATCGGTGGTGATGTATGTGAAGGCATACATGGATGGCACTGTTCCTATGGCCACCAGGCCAAGACCGAGAGCGGTCAGCCTGTGGATCTTCAGCTCCCTCGTGAGCGCATAGAAAGCGATCAATCCCGCGCCCAGCCAGAAGAATCCGGTCAGTCGCGCTGCGGTCAGCAGATCGAGGCCGGTGACCCATCGAATGGGCTGTGCGACCACCCAGGTGATGTCGAAGTAGACCGGTGCGTAGATGTCCGCCGTCGTCTTGCCGCCGAGGGGATAAACGGCGTGATCGCTGTAATCGCCTTTCGGTCCGGTGCATTTCTCTCCGCGTGCGCCGTATGGATCGCCGAAGCAGGCCATCTCTTCGAGCGCCGGCTCACCGATGTATTCGCCCTGATGCACGATCCCCTGGGTGGGCACCTTGGTCACGGCGTCGTAGTAGACCCACTCGTCATAGGCCGAAAGCTGATGAGAGTGATTGAGGGTCACAATCGTGCAGGACAGCAGCGCGACGCCGACGAGGACGACGGGGACCCAAGCGCGCTTGAGCCAGGCAAGGAAAGCCGCGCCCCTCTTAGGCGTGGCGTTCGCCGGGGAAGAAGCAGACAGGGAGACTTTGGGCGGTGTCAAGCTCATTCCGAGGCCGGGGTCCTTTTTGTCAATTCGGCGGAGGCTATCCGCACTGGCACAGTGCAGTCTAGCGAGCGCGCCGATTCTTTCGGGGAAGTCAGGCATTCAGCGCTCCGAGACAAGCGGATGTTAACATCGACAGGCGGCGCCTCGAAGTCATTCGAGCGGGCGCGTCCGTCAATCCAGGAAGACCACGTAGTTTATGTCCCCATCGCCAAACATCCTCATCGTGACCGCGGACTCGCTCGGCAAGCGAATGGCCGGTCCGGCGATCCGGGCCTTCGAGATCGCCAAGGCCTTGTCGAAGGTCACGAGCGTGCGGCTGATCTCCACGAGTTCATCGTCGCTCGATCATCCCGACTTCGAGGTGCTCCATGCGACCACGGCCGAATTGCGAGCGCACGAGCGCTGGGCCGATGTGGTGGTGTTCCAGGGGCACCTGCTCGCGAGCGTGCCCTGGATGAAGAACTCGAGCAAGATCATCGTGGCCGACATCTACGACCCGATGCACCTGGAGCAGCTCGAGCAGGGCAAGGAGCTTCCCACCGACGAGCGGTTCCTCGAGTCGGCCTCGGTGTTGGGCGTGCTCAACGAGCAGATCGAGCGGGCCGACTTCATGGTGTGCGCCTCGGACAAGCAGCGCGATTTCTGGCTGGGGCAGCTCGCGGCGGTCGGTCGCGTCAATCCGGCCACCTACGATGACGACGCGAGCCTGCGCTCGCTGCTCGACGTGGTGCCGTTCGGTGTCGAGGACGCCGCGCCCGTGCAGCGGACCCATGGGATCAAGGGCACGGTGCCTGGCATCGGCCCGAACGACAAGGTCGTCATCTGGGGCGGCGGCATCTACAACTGGTTCGACCCGCTCACCCTGATCAGGGCGATTCACGGCCTGTCGTCCCGACGGCCAGACGTCCGGCTCTTCTTCCTCGGGGTGAAGCATCCGAATCCCGACGTGCCGACGATGAAGATGGCCTTCCAGGCCCGGGAGCTCGCCAAGGAGCTCGGGCTGCTCGACAGCGTCGTCTTCTTCAACGAGGGGTGGGTGCCATACGAGGAGCGCGCCGACTATCTGCTCGACGCCGATGTCGGTGTCAGCACCCATCTTGACCATTTGGAGACGGCGTACAGCTTCCGCACCCGCATTCTCGATTACCTGTGGGCGTCGCTGCCGATCGTCAGCACGACCGGCGATACCTTCGCCGAGATCGTCACGAAGAACGATCTGGGCCGTACCGTCCCGCCGGAGGACGTGACCGCGCTTGAGAGGGCCCTCGAAGACCTGCTCTACGACGATGCGGAACGTCTGAGAATCGCCGGCCGCGTCGGCGAGTTCTCGCAGACCATGAAGTGGGCGGTGGTCCTGCAGCCGCTCATCGCCTTCTGCCTCAACCCGCGGCAGGCGACCGATCGTGCGCTCGGCATCGAGCCGGCGAGCAGCTTTCAGGTGCGTCGCCTCACGACGAGGGTGCAGGGCATGGAAGCCAGCTCGTCCTGGAGACTCACCGCTCCGCTCCGTGCGATGAGCGACATGATCAGAGCGGTGCGGGGACGGCGCAGCTGAAACGGACCGCGTGATGATTGCCGTAGGCTCGTGTGGGCATTGCGTGCGGTGGAAAGAGGTTCGACATGGTTGAGTCCAGGCCGGGCGTTGTCTCCGTCGTTCTCGTGAACTTTCGAGGCGCCGATCTCACGATCGAGGCGGTCAACGAGCTGCGAAAGGTCGACTGGCCTGAGGACCGGCTCGAAGTCGTTGTTGTGGAGAACGCCTCGGGAGACGGGAGCGCACAGCTCATCCGCGAGGCCGCACCGTGGGTGAAGCTCGTGGAGTCGGCCGAGAACCTCGGCTTCGCAGGCGGATGCAACCTTGGCGTCGCCAACAGCACCGGCGAGTTCGTGGGATTCCTGAACAGCGACGCCAAACCCGACGCGCAGTGGATCGGCGCGGCCGTCGACACGTTCGCCGAGTCGCCGCAGATCGGTGCCGTCGCAAGCAAGGTGCTCGACTGGGATGGCGGCCTCGTCGACTACATCGACTCCGCCATGACCTGGTTCGGCATGGGATACAAGCCATTCGTCGGAGAGCGGGTGCCGTTCCACGCGCACCAGGCCGCCGATGTGCTCTTCGGCACCGGCTCGGCGATGTTCGTCCGCCGAGACGTCTTCGATCGTCTCGGCGGCTTCGACGAGCGCTTCTTCATGTTCTTCGAGGACGTCGATCTCGGATGGCGCCTCAATCTGCTCGGTTACCGCTATCGCTATCAGCCGTTGTCCGTGGCGTTCCACAAGCACCATGGCTCGGTGAGCAAGTTCGGCTCGTTCAAGGAGGACTACTTCCTCGAGCGGAACGCCCTCTTCGCGCTCTACAAGAATCTGGAGCAGGCGGGTCTCGACCAGGCTCTGCCCGGTGCGCTGTCCCTGTCCATCCGACGCGGCGTCTCGAAGGCCGGCAACGATTCGACGGAGTTTGACTTCCGCTCGTCGGGGGGAGACGACGATCCCGCACAGCCGGTGTCGAAAGAGCTCCTCGCGAGCGTCTATGCCATCGATCAGTTTGTGCAGCATCTCCCGTCACTGACCGCCTCGCGCGACCAGATCCAGGCCACCAGGGTCGTGTCCGACCGGGCGATCTGGTCGTTGTTCCGTCGCGTCGACGCACCGTCCAACGACGACGGCTCCTATCTGGAGGGCTACGAGAACATCGTTCAGGCCTTCGAGGTGCTGGAGCGGCCTGAGCTGACGAAGGTTCTGGTCATCACGGGCGATCCGATCGGCGCCAAGATGGCCGGCCCAGCCATCCGGGCCTGGCATATGGCCGAGGCTCTCGCCGCGCGGAACGAGGTCAGGTTGGTGACGATGTCATCGCTCGAACCGGTGGAGGCGCCGTTCGGCGTTGTGCACGTCCGGGCGGGAGACAACCGAGCCTTCGAACCGCTCGAGGCGTGGGCGGACGTCATCGTCTTCCAGGGTCACGCGATGCAGGTCTTTGAGGCATTGCAGGACACCGAGAAGATCGTCGTCGCCGACATCTACGACCCGATGCATCTGGAGCAGCTCGAACAGGCCAGAGAACTGCCCGCAGCGACCTGGGACAAGCAGGTCGCGGATGCGACGGCGACGCTCAATGAGCAGCTCGCGCGTGCCGACTTCCTGCTCTGCGCCTCGGAGCGACAGAGATTCTTCTATCTCGGCCAGCTCGCGGCTTTGGGACGCATCAATCCCGCCAACTATGCGGACGACCCCGACCTCACCGGTCTGATCGACATCGTGCCGTTCGGGCTGGACCGCACTCCGCCGGAGCACCGCGTTCAGGTGCTCAAGGGTGTGCATGCGGGAATCGGAGCGGACGACAAAGTGCTGCTCTGGTCTGGCGGCCTCTACAACTGGTTCGACCCGAAAGCGCTGATCAGGGCGGTGGCCGAGCTGGCGAGGAGCCGGCCCAGTGTCCGCCTCTTTTTCCAGGGCACCAAGCACCCGCATCCCGGTGTGCCGGAGATGGCGATCGTGAGCGAATCGCGTGCGCTCGCCGCCGACCTCGGTGTCCTCGATGCCTCGGTCTTCTTCAACGACTCCTGGGTCGACTACTCGGAGCGGCAGAACTTCCTCACCGAGGCCGATGCCGGCGTGAGCACCCACTTCTCCCATGTCGAGACGACCTTCTCATTCCGCACACGTATCCTCGACTACCTGTGGGCCGAGCTTCCCATGGTCGTCACGGAGGGCGACACGTTCGCCGAGCTTGTCGCCGAGGAGGGCCTCGGGATCGTGGTTCCCTCCGGGGACGTCGAGGCCCTCGCGACGGCGCTCGAGCGCATCCTGTTCGACGAGGAGTTCATCTCCCGCAGTCGCGACAACATCCGACGGGTGCGGGAGCGCTTCTTCTGGGAGAACACGCTCGCTCCGCTCGTCGACTTCGTTCAGGCGCCCCACCGTGCCGCCGACCTCCTGGAGCGGCGTCTCGCGTCGAACGACGGTAGTGCGACCGTGCCGGTGAGGAAGAAGCGTCGCAAGCCGTACGGTTTCCGGCACAACGTGCGGCTGGTGCGCCATCATCTCAGCAACGGGGGAGTCCGCGTCGTGCTGCAGAAGGTGCGGAACCGGCTCCGTCGACGCTAGTCACCCGGCGAGCGTGTCCACCGTCATCGGTTCCGGACGGTTCGCGAATCGCACCCTGCCCTCCGGATTCCAGACAGCGGTCATGAGGACCAGCATGGCTGCGAAGGCCAGCGATCCGGCGATCCAGACGAACATGGGAGAGAACGGCAGGTTCCACCACCACTCGACCCGGGCGTCGAGGTTCCATCCCCCGACCTCCGCTCCGGTGACGTAGCGGCGGAGGTTGGTATGCAGCGCGATCGCGTTGGCGAGCGAGAGGCCGACGACCGTCACGACCAGCTGGATCCGCGACGGCGGCAGGAAAGCCGAGCGATGCTGCAATAGCGCGATCCCGCCCAGGATCAGGATGAGCGGGAGGATGTAGCGGGGTTGCACGAAGCTGCCGACCAGGACCTTGGCCTGCGTCAGGACGAAAGTCGGGACCAGCCAGAGAGCGGCGAAGACCAGTGCGGCGACGATGCCCTTACGACGATGCCGTATGCCGAGGCCGAGGAGCAGGAATCCGCAAAAGATTCCGAACGTCACCACCCAGACGAGTGGGGGGAGCGCCGTGTCGAGCCAGCCGAGATTCCATCCGCCGAAGGCCCCTGTCCAGAGGCTCGGCACGCCGAGGAGGTTCGTGACGGCAACGCCCCAATCGATCCCGCCGGCAGACGGTGCGGCATCGGATTGTCCGGCCGAGAGGTAGAGAAACGCGCAGATCGCGGCGAGGACGAGCGGCAGGATGCACTGCAGGAGGAATTTCCTGTCCCGGCGGAACGCGAGAATGACGGCGGCGATGATGGCCAGTCCAGCGTAGGCCGCGGAATCGGCCCGCGCGCCAGCTCCTATCACTGTGGCGAGAGCGGCAACGACGGCGAGACCCGCTCTCTTCCGGCCGGACGACTCGAAGTACCCGAGCAGCGCGATCCATAGCGCGGAGGCTGACAACACTGCCCATCCGCTGGGGTTCGTCGACGGCACCAGGAACATGCCGAACGGCACCATGGTGATCGCCGTCGCCCAGACCAGAGTGGATCGTCGATGCCAGGGAAGGAGCAGGTACAGACTCGTCAGGAGGGCGACGAAGATCAGGCTGTTGACGATGCGCATGACGAGGACCGATACCTCGACGTTCGAACCGACGAAGACGCTCATCGCCGCGTAGTAGACGGGGGGATAAAGGCCACCGGGAAGGTTGACCCGATCCGTCGTCATCGTTTTCTGCGGGTCTGTGCCAAAATCGCGCCCCTGGCACGCCGCACTTTCTGCCGGCTTCATCGCATAACAGGAACCGCCCAGCAAAGCCTGTGGAACCGTCCTCTGGTCCGGCTTATCGTCGGGCTGTGTGCAGATGTCGGCCCGTTCGCCTGCTCCGCACCAGATGCTGGCGAGATGGAAATCGTCGTCGGGCGAGGAGCCGGCGGGGGAGGAGAGTCCCCAGAACACGAGACTGAGCAGGGCCAGGATCGGTACGAACATGACCGAACTGAACCGATGGCGAAAAAACCGAGGTATTGTCATCAGAGGAGAGCATACCAGGTATGGCCGGCACTACTCGATTTCGTCGTCGGCAGGATGCTCGAGCTGACGAAGGCGCAGGTCTTGCAACGCGACACGCTCGGCGAGTGTCCGGGTCTTGGCCTCGAGGCGCGTCAGCTCCGCGCTGTGTTGCAGACAGACCAGAAACAGCACCGCAATGCTGACGAAAAAGACCAGATTAAGCGGGACCTCGATGCCGATGAGAGAAGCGGCCCACTCCAGCGTTGAGGGAAAGACGCCCACGATGAGCGCCAGCGTGCCCGCGATGAGCCACCAGATCGCGTGGCGCTCCCTGAGCTGGCGACGTCGCAGCAACTCGACGACGACGCCAAGCGCGAGAAGAGCGGAGACGATACCGAAGATATAGCTTGTGGTAGTGACGGTCACTTGGTTTCGATCCTCAGCGACGAAGCGGGACGGGACAGCGCGAACACCAGGGCCATTCCCACTCTGGCAAGATACGCGGTCGCTTTGAACGGGTCGTGCGAGGGGACCCCGCCCGCTCGGGGACGCATTGAGACCGGAATCTGTCGGATGACGCAGCCGGCTCGCGCCGCGATGACCAGCGCCTCTATGGTGTCACCGAGATACTCGGCCGGATAATGGCTGGCGAAAAGTGCGACGGCTCTCGGCCCACTGGCGCGGAACCCGGAGGTGGTGTCGGTGAGCCGGGTCTTCGTCGTCCGGCTCAAGAACGCGGCGAGTGCCTTCATCGCCCATTGGCGTGGACCGCGCACCGTGTAGTCGCCCTCGCCGGCGAAGCGTGCTCCAAGGACCAGATCGGCCGATTCCAGTCCTTCCAGGAGGCGTGGAACGCTCGAAGGATCGTGCTGACCATCGGAGTCGACCTGCACGACATTGGAGAAACCGTTGTCCAGGGCATATCGAAAGCCCGTACGCATCGCTCCTCCGACGCCGAGGTTGAAGGGAAGCGTAGCCACGAGAGCGCCTGCCCGAAGAGCCTCCTCCGTCGTGGCGTCCGAGGACCCATCGTCGACGACCAGCACAGTCGCTCCGGGAAGCGTCTCGAACACTTCATGCACGACCGCCGCGACGGACGCCTCCTCGTTGAACGCTGGCATGACGATAAGCGTTCTTTCCAGAGCCGATGGCATGCCCCG
The DNA here is from genome assembly GCF_036404185.1 of Lacisediminihabitans sp. Classification (GTDB taxonomy): domain Bacteria; phylum Actinomycetota; class Actinomycetes; order Actinomycetales; family Microbacteriaceae; genus Lacisediminihabitans. Next base: position 51,612 of record NZ_DASWPB010000052.1, read on the forward strand.
ATACTACCAATCCGGCGTTCAGGCAAGGTCGTGAGCGCCGAGCACGAATCCGGCTCGACATTAGGATGATTGCTGTGACGGATGGCAGGCCCGCGGGGCGACGACCCGCGCGGATCTCCGGGTTCGCCTTCATCCTCGTGGCGACGGCGGTTGCGGGTGTGGCCTCCTACATCGTCACCTGGTTGGTGCCGAACCGGATCGGGCTCGAACACTACGCGTTCTTCGCCGTTTTCTGGTCATTCCTCTACCTCGTCGTCGGAACGCTGGCCGGAATCCAGCAGGAGATCGCGCGGGGCACGAGGCCCGTGGGCGTTCCTGGGCTCGGGCGTGGCGGCCGAGCGCGGAACTTCGCCATCGTGGCAGCCCTGGTGGTTTTCGTCGTCATCGTCGGCACCGCTCCCGTCTGGGTCTCGGCCGTTTTCCCGGTGCAAGGCTGGGGATTGGTCTGGCCGTTGGCGATCGGGGCCGCGTCGTATGTGCTCGTTGCCGTGCTCAGCGGATCGCTCTACGGCGTCGCTGCGTGGCTGTCGCTGGCGCTCATGATCGTGGTAGACGCCCTGCTCCGTCTTGCTGCGCTGGCCCTCGTGCTGGCCTTCACTCATAACGTCGTGGCCCTCGCTTGGGCGGCGGCGCTTCCGTTTCCCGGAGCGCTCCTCGTGCTCTGGCTCTTCATCCGGCGTTCGATCGTCGGCAGGACACAACTCGATGTGGGCTATCGTGCCCTGACCTGGAACGTACTCCGCACTGCCATCGCGGCTGCGGCCACGGGCGCGATGGTGAGCGGATTCCCCTTCTTCCTCAAGCTGGCTTCCGGCGGGCAATCCGCGGACACGATCGGGCTCTATGTCCTCGTCATCACTCTCGCCAGAGCTCCCCTGATCATCGTCGCGATGTCGCTGCAGAGCTACTTCACCGTCACCTTCCGCGACAACGTCGGCACCTTCTGGAAGGTGTTCCTTCGTCTGCAGGCGGCCGTGCTCTTCGGCGGGATCGTGCTGGCAGCACTCGGCTGGCTGGTCGGGCCGCCGATCTTCGACTTCCTCTTTCCCGCCAGCAGATTGCAGCCGGCTGGATGGCTCATCGGCGTGCTCGTGCTGTCCTCGGCGCTCATGGCAGCGCTCTGCATCAGCGCACCTGCCGTTCTCGCCCGATCGCAGCATCTCGTCTATAGCGCGGGCTGGGTCGCGGGTGCCATCGCCACTATCGTTGTCCTGTTCTTGCCGGTGGACTTCACTGTGCGCACGGTTCTTGCTTTGTTCATCGGTCCGGTGGTAGGGCTGCTCGTGCACGGCGGGTACCTGGTGCGGGCGAATCGGCGCGCGCAGGCATCGGCATCATCCACAGCGTTCCCTCTCAACGATTCGAAAGACCACCATGACTGAAGCGGACATCCTCGTCGTTCTCCCCACGCTCGGCGATCGACTGGACACCTTGCAGGAGACCCTGGAGGCGATCGATCTGCAGCGCAACGATGTGGAACTGACGCTCGCCGTGGTGGCGCCGACGACCGCCGTGGATGCTCGCATGCTGGCCGCCGATCACGGCGCGGTCCTCGTGGACGACCCTGGCCGGGGCATTTCCGCGGCGACCAATTTGGGGCTGTCCGCGCGGACGAGCGAGACCTACTACGCCTGGATCGGCGACGACGATCTGTTCCGTCCAGGTGGCTTGCTGACGCTCAAGACGCTCATCGAAGAGAGGCCAGGGACCGTTCTCGCCTATGGCGGCTGCGAGTACATCGACCCCAGCGGAAAGCTTCTCGCAACCAGCAATGCCGGCGCGCTTGCGAAATTCCTGCTGCCGTGGGGCCCGGATCTGATCCCCCATCCAGGCACGATGATTCGGTTGGACGCCTTGGAGGCCATCGGAGGATTTGATGTCACGCTGAAATACGCGATGGATCTCGACGCCTTTCTCACGCTGCGTAAGCATGGCTCATTTGCCTGGACCAGGAAGCCGGTGTCGGCGTTTCGCTGGCATCCCGACTCGCTGACGGTGGCCAACCGCACGAAGTCCAGCCTCGAATCGGAATTCGTCAAGACGCGGCATCTTCCTCGGGCGCTTCGGCCGCTGAGCCCGGTGTGGAACTATCCGATCCGATGGGCGTCGTCTGTGGCGGCCAGGCGGGTCAGTTCCCGGGCGTGATGATGGGGCTCCCTTTGGTCAATCACCATGACGATTCCACGATTCTCAGCGTGGCGCTGCCGATGCTCACCCTCGTGCCGGGAGGCATGGGCGGCAGTGAGACTTATGCACGAGAACTAACACGCCAGCTTGTGGACGTCCCCGGACTCGAAGCCCGCGCGTTCGTTCCTTCGGCGGCCGCCGGTTTCAGCGAGGGCATCCCGGAGACGATCGTCGGCTCGGTCAAGGGTGGATCGTCCACTCGTGAGCGCCTCGCCTCGCTCGCCTCGGCCACCATGCACGGACGTTCCCTTCGCGCGTCCATGTCCTCGGCCGACGTGGTCCATTTCCCGTTCACCGTGCCTGCACCGCGTCCCTCAAAGCGCCAGGCCCTCGTGCAGACGCTTCTTGACGTGCAACATCTCGATCTGCCGCAGCTGTTCAGCCGTGCGGAGCTGCTGTACCGGCGTCATTTCTACGAAGGGGTCGCTCGCCGGGCCGACGGCATCATCACCATCAGCGAATTCGCGAAGCAGCGGATGATCGACCTTCTCGGAATCGACGGCGAGAAGATCCAGGTGGCGCACCTCGGCGTCGACATCTCCCGGTTCGTTCCCAACCACGGACGACGGGAGAACTTCGTTCTTTATCCGGCTCGCGGCTGGCCGCACAAGAACCATGCACGCCTGATCGAGGCGATGCGATTGGTGCGCCGTCGGATTCCCGACCTTCGGCTGGTACTGACGGGGGGCGGTCTGGACACGCTGGGCGAGTTGCCGGAGTGGGTGGATCGCAGGGGCCTGGTTGGAATCGCCGAGTTGCACGATCTCTATCGCTCGGCCTCTGCACTCGTCTTCCCGAGTCTGTACGAAGGATTCGGCCTTCCGCCGCTTGAGGCTATGGCTTCGGGCTGTCCCGTTGCGGCCTCAGCTGCCGGCTCGATCCCCGAGGTGTGCGGCGATGCCGCGGTGTTATTCGATCCCCTCGACCCGGGTGCCATTGCCGATGCGATCGCATTGGCCATCGATCGTGGAGACGAGCTGTCGGCGGTCGGGGTGTCCCACGCAGCTCGCTTCACCTGGGAGAACTGCCGAGACGCTCATGTGTTGGCGTATCGTCGCGCGGTGACCTGCCACTGAACAATCCGACGCTCGCGTAAGCTTGGCGCCATGCCCGCCACTGATCCGCAGCAGACGATTCTGGTCACGGGGGCGAACGGACAGGATGGCGCCTACCTCGTCGAGCGGCTGGTGGGAGAGGACCACGAAGTTCACGGCCTGTGTCATTCGGACGAGGGTGCGGCCCGGCTGGCTGCCGCTTTTCCCTCTGTGGTGACCCATGTCTCCGACCTCGCCGACACAGCCGGGATGGTTGACACAGTGGTCAGCGTGCGACCCACGCATATCTACAACTTGGCGGGGAACACCTCCGTCGAACGGTCCTGGCAGTTTCCCACCGAGACGGCGGATGTGCTCGGGGTGGGTCCGGTGCGTTTACTCGAAGCTGCGTGGCGCCTCCAGGAAACCTCGTCTCGTGAGGTGAGATTCTTGCAGGCATCGAGTGCCGAGATCTTCGGTGACACCCTCGACGTACCGCAACGAGAGCAGACTCCTCGGATTCCCGTCACTCCGTATGGCGCGGCGAAGTCGTTCGCCCACGAGATGGTCGGTGTCTATCGTGCTCGCGGCATGCATGCGAGTTCCGCGATTCTGTATAACCATGAGTCGCCTCGCCGACCGGAGTCATTCGTCGCCCGCAAGATCTCGCGCGGGGCAGCGAAGATCTCACTTGGTCTCTCGAACCGGTTAGTGCTCGGCAATATCGACGTGCATCGTGACTGGGGGTATGCGCCCGATTACGTCGATGCCATGATCACGATCCTGGCTTCGTCGAAAGCCGATGACTACATAGTGGCAACCGGGAGAGCGCATTCGGTCCGGCAATTCGTCCAGACCGCCTTTTCCTATGTGGGAATCGATGACTGGGAGGCGTATGTGACCATCGATCGCGCGCTTTATCGGCCGGCGGATCCCAAACAGCTTGTGGGCGACCCCGCGAGGCTTCGAAGCCTCGGCTGGCGACCGAGTGTCGATTTCGAGCAATTGGTGCACATCATGGTGGAAGCGGACCTTGCTTCCCTGCGAGAACACGATTCCGGCTTCGCCCCCGCGCTATGAACTCCGGTCAACCTCGCTTGGGGATCACCCGGTAGATCGTCAACGTCGAACTATTGGGCGTGAAACGCTTCTCGGCGGTCAGGCACGGTGTGGGCAGCCGGTCATTGTCGGAGAGCACGTAGTCGACATGGTCCTGTGCGAAGGATGAGCAGGCGTCGAAGGTCACCAGGATCTGGTCCGGTGCCGGATTGCTGACGCTCGGTTCTCCCGAACCCGGTACCCAACCGATGCCGGCAAGCCGGTTCCAGAGCGGTTTGTACTGGGACCGCGGATCGATCTCTCGCCACATCGTCGCCGACGGTGCTCCCTGCACGCCGTTGAAGGCCTCCGCACCGGACTCGAGCAGGATCGCGCTGACCTCCACCCCGCCGATCCCCACCCAGGCTCCTGGCCTGGTCTTCTCGATGTGCATGACTGCCTGTGCCTCGGGAGTGGTCCGCAGGTCAAAGACACCCCGATAGACGGGATTCACCGTGATCGTGCTCAGGAGACTGACCACGAGGAAGGCGGCCGTGCCCAATACGAGGCGGCGCCGAGAGAAAAAGACAATGGCCGCAGCCGACACGAGTGCGTAGGCCCACCAGAGCGGCGCGTCGTGGAACAGTCTGGCCCGCCCCTCACCGACGTAGATCGCGGCCGCGATACCGAGCTGGGACAGGAGGAACAGTCCGCCGGTGGCCAGAGCCACAGATGTCCTCGGCCTGACGGCCTCCTGATCGATAGAACGGATGACATAGGCGAGTATCGCGATCGATGCAAGCCCCAGCCCGATTCGGATGCGCCCCTCGGAGGTGCGATCCAGGTAGAGCAGATGTGCGACCGCATCCCAGCCGGGCACGTAGAAGAACGCAACAAAAAGGAGGACCACCGCGGTCAGCCCGATGAGCGTCCACGGCAGGGCAGAGTGGCGTTTGGCGGAACGGTAGATGATCCAGCCGACCACCGGCAGCATGAAGACGCCGATCAGGAAAAAGGTGGATGCCTCCGAGGAGTTGGTGCCGAGAAATCCACCGCCGCGTTTGAGGGACTCCGAGAACGAGGAGCCCAGAACGCGCGCCAGGGAGAGGAGATCGCTGGATCCGGTCTTCGTCAGTCGCGCTCCGGGATAGCTGGTGGCGAGGAAGGCGTCGACGGTGGTGCTCTTCGTCTTGAGCCAGAGAAGAGTGATCACGCCGCCGGTCGCGCCTGCGACCAAGATGGGCAGCATCTGATTGAGAAGCATCAGCCAGCTGGCGTGTGCTCGCTTTTGCTCCACCACGAGGCCGATCGCGAAAAAGGCGACCACCAGGACCACGGGAACGATGAACGGCGCGTAGATCCCCATGGCCATCACGACGGTGAGATAACCGATGACAACGGCCCAGATCCACTGGGACAACGGCGGGATGTTCTTGACCGCCCAGATCAGCCCGGTCATGGTCGCGAGTGCCCATGCCGTCGGCCAGAAAATTGCCGGTTGGAACCACCATTGGAAGAAGGGGCTGAAATAGAACGCAACCGCGATCGCCGCCGCGAGCACGGGACGACGGGGAAGCAGTGTGACGAGGAAGCAGAACGCCGCTGCGATGAGCGCGAGGCCAGGCACCCACCACTTCCATGCCATCCCGCGCCCGACGTCCAGGAAGAGATAACCCCAGAGATGCGGCCTGAAAACGACGGACCAGTCGAGACGAGGAAGGTCGTGGGGGAGGGCGGCGTCCATTCCTCCCGGCATGGTCTCGTTCCGGGCGGGAAGGCCCTGTTGGACCTGGGCGATCGACCACGAGGCGCCGACGTACCATTCGTCCGAACGGATGCGTTCGGGAGTCCCGGCGATGAGCTGTGGGTCGTGGCCCTTCGACACCAGATCGAACATGGCACCGGAGGAGGTTCCATTGATGCCTGTTCCGATGAGGATGGCGCCGAGTATGAGCAGAACGGCGGGAAAGCTCAGCAGAACGCGATAACGGGGAAGGCCGTCCGCTCGCGGCAGGGTGAACGCGCGATAGCGGGTCGCGATGCTCGTCCAGCGCGAACCCAGGCTGCGTCGTGGCAACGGTTGACTACGGCGGTTCATCGGGCTCCGAATTCGCGAACGGACAAGCCGGCGTTCGGTCCCCCACGAAGCGGCACTCGTCATTGTAGGGGAGAGATGCTCTACTACGTGTCACCGCACGAGATGGTGGCGGGTGGCGTCGTTCTCCGTGGGGCGGCGACAGCCTAGACGGACGCGTCGCTCGGCGCCGTCTCTGCGAACGCCCGCCGCCAGCTCAGCTCCCGCGAGGCCTTCACGCAGCACACGACGAAGGTGAGCCAGCCGAACTCCACCAGGATCGAGCTCTCCGCCAGGGCCGTCGTGATGAGCACAACGAGCACGAGGGCCGGCCAGGCGTAGACGAAGCTGCGCTGCTTGGAGGCGAGCAGCCAGGACCGCACGAAGGTCAGGGCCACGAGGCCGACAAAGGCGACGAGCCCGATCAGACCGACCTGCAGCCAGACGTCGAGGAAGGCGTTGAGGCCGGAGGTCGGGCTGGGGTTGCCCGCGCTGGTGAACACCTGGAACGGCGGGAGGTCGAGCCGCCAGTACCCCGCCCATCCCCAGCCCTCCAGTTCGTGCTCGGGGATGAAGAGACGCATCGGCCGCCAGAGGCCCAGCCGCAGGTTGAGCTCCGCGCTCGCGCTCAGCGCGGTGATGATGCTGACGCGGGCGGCCCAGGCCACCCCGGCGATCGTGACGGTCGCGACCAGCAGCCCCGCCTGCCAGAAGCGCTTGCTCTCGGCGGGCACGCGGCGCAGGCCGTAGAGGGCCGCGGTGGCGAGGACGAGGAGCAGGAAGGTCCCGTAGGCGACCGGTGACCTGCTGAGGATGAGCAGGACGCCCGCGAGGCTCAGCGACCCGATCGATAGGCCCCGGGGCACCGAGCGGGTGCGCATCTCGGTGCCGAAGGTCACGATGGCGATCAGCACGATGATGCCGAGCTCGTTGCGGGTGCCGAAGATGCCCTGGATCGGACCCAGGTGGCCGAGCCTGCCCTGGATGCCCAGAAAGTGCAGCGGGGTGTCGATAAGCAGGCCGGAGATGATCTCCAGTGCGAGCGAGAGCACCAGCGCGAGCCGCAGGACGTCACCGAAGGCCCTGGCGATCTGGATGGTGTCGCGTACGAGGGCGACATAGATTCCGAGCATGGTGACCGCACCCAGGTAGACGACGCTGCCGAAGGTCACCCACTGATACTGGCTCCAGAACACCGAGACGCCGGCCCAGCCGACGAAGACGAGCAGCGAGACCGGCAGCAGACCGTGCCACTCGATCTCGTCGCGCTGGGCGATGAGGGAGAGGACCGCCAGGATCACGAGCGTCGCGAGGATGCCGAGCGCGCCCGGCCAGCCCACCAGGTCGCGGAAGAACAGGGAGCCGAGCTCCGCCCCGATGATGGCGAGGGTCAGGGCGGCGGAGAAACGGGGAGCGCCGAAGAAGGCCTTCGCCAGCATCAGCGGATGGCTCTGGTGGTCTTCGCCGCTCATGATCGCAGCAGCTCCCTGGCCTGCGTCTCGGAGTCGAGCGGGGTCGCCTTCGTCTTCACCGCCCAGATGACCAGGAGCATCCAGCCGCCCTCGAGCAGCATCCGGCTCTCCGCGATGCTCTGGACGAGCTGCGCGGTGATCATCAGCAGGGGCAGCAGCGCGAGCCAGGAGAATCGCCCGGTCGAGCCGGGCTCGGTCACGATGCGGTCGGTCGCGAGGAGCCAGGAACGCACGACCGTGGAGAGCACGAGCGCCGCGAAGACGATCAGGCCCAGGATACCCAGCTGCAGCCAGACGTCCAGCCACGCGTCGTGGGCGTGCAGCACCTGCACGCCGCCACGGGTGAGGTTCATGCTCCTGAACGGCTCGATCGTGGGGACCCAATAGCTGAGCCAGCCCCAGCCGAAGGCCGGCCGCTGCCTGGCGAGGTCGATCACCGCCTGCCAGATGCCGGTGCGGCCGGTGAAGTCCGAGCTCTTGCCGAGCAGGGAGAGGATGGGGCCGCGGAACAGCACTCCGCCGGCGATCAGCAGGATCGCCACGAGCCCGATTCCGCCGTAGGTCAGCCTTCGTGCGCGCCGGGACTCCGCGTGGCGCACCACGATCGCCGCGAGCAGCACGATCACGACGGCCACGACTCCGACGAGGATGGTCGCCGATCGGGTGAGCCCGATCGCCACGGCGGCGACGAGCATCCAGAACAACCCCCAGAACCGTCCGACGCTCCTCACCCTGTACTGGACGGCGAAGACGATGAGGCCGAGCAGGGCGGCCATCGCGAGCAGGCTCGAATTGCCGAGGATGCCCTGGATCTTGCCGGCGTGGAACAGGAGATCCCTCGACCAGTAGAGGAGCTTCGCGGGATGCGCCGGATCGTCGGGGACGATCCAGACGGGGTAGACGGGGTGGCGGATGACGGCGGAGACGACGAACTCGAAGAGGAAGGACAGGCCGAGCACCAGGCGGAAGGTCCAGCCGAGCACGGTGAGCAGCTCCGGCCAGCTGAGGGTGATGGCGATGGCGACCGCCCCGAGCGTGGTGATCCACTGGGAGAGGGCGCCACCGACGGTGAACAGGGGGTAGAACGACCACGAGATCGACAGCGTCGCGAGCACGAGGAAGGCGAGCAGGGGGTAGGGCAGCGTGCTCCAGCGGAAACGCCGGCGTTGACGGACGACGAGCACGATCGAGCCGGCGACGACGACGGCGATGACCACGCCCCAGCCGTACCAGCTGGTCGCGTCGCGCCAGAAGTCCCCCGCGATGCCGGTGAACAGCGCGAGGGTGGCGAATCCCAGGCGAAACCCACGGCGCTCGAGTGTGCTCATACAGACAGGTTAGGGTGGCGGGACCTCGACGGCCGCACCATCTGGCGGAAGCGGCGCCGAATGCCCCATCTCGTCACCTTGGTCATCGCCTCGATCACGATCGCCCTGCTCATCTTGGACTCGCCGAACTCGCGCTCGCGGAAGACGATCGGAACCTCCACGATTCCGTAGCCGAGGTCCAGGGTCCTCAGCGTGAGGTCGATCTGGAAGCAATAGCCATGGGAGTCGACGGTGGACAGGTCGATGGCGCGGAGCACATCCGCCCGATACACCCGGTAGCCGCCCGTGACATCCTTGATGCCTACCCCGAGCGCGGCCCTGGCATACACGTTGCCGCCGCGGCTGAGGAGCTGCCGCGACAGGGGCCAGTTCTCGACGGCTCCCCCCTTCGTCCACCGGGAGCCGATGACCAGCCCGACCGGCGGGGTCGCGCTCGCGCCGCCGCGCACCGCGTCGATCATCCGAGGCAGCGTGTCCGCCGGATGCGAGCCGTCGGCATCCATCTCGACGACGAGGTCGAAGTCCCGCTGGAGGGCCCACTCGAACGCGGCGACGTAGGCCTCGCCGAGGCCCGCCTTGTCCACGCGGTGCAGGACCTCGATCTGCGGGTCCCGCGCCAGCTCGTCCGCGATGGCTCCCGTGCCGTCCGGGCTGTTGTCGTCGACGATGAGGATGTGCGCATCCGGCACCGCCGCCCGGGTGCGGGCCACGACCGTGGCGATGTTCTCGGCCTCGTCATAGGTGGGAATCACCACGAGAGTTCGCCGATCGGCGGCCTCGTCGAGCATCACAGGAGTCCTTCGATCGCACGGGCACAGACAGTGAATCCTCTCACCTTCGTTGGGGGATTCCGTTCATCCGTCCTAGACGAACGCCGCGAGACCCGTGATCGCCCTCCCGACGATGAGGGTGTTCATCTCCCGGGTGCCCTCGTAGGAGTAGAGCGCCTCCGCATCGGCGAAGTAGCGGATCACCCCGTAGTCCATCACGATGCCGTTGCCTCCGAAGAGCTCGCGGCACCAGGCGACGGTCTCGCGCATCCTGCTGGTGGTGAACTCCTTCGCCAAGGCGGAGTGCTCGTCGCGTTGCACGCCCTCGTCGAGCATCTGCGAGACCCGGGTCACCAGGCCGATCGAGGAGGTGATGTTGCCGAGGCTGCGGGTGAGCAGCTCCTGGACCAGCTGGTGGCCACCGATCGGCCTGCCGAACTGGCTGCGATCGCGGGCATAGGCCGCCGCCGCCTCGTAGGCGCCGATCGAGTTGCCGACCGCGGCCCAGGCGACCTCCGTGCGGGTGAGGCGCAGGACGGCCGCCGTGTCGCGGAAGGATCGCGAGCCCTGCAGGCGGTTCGCCTCCGGGACGAGGACGTCGACCAGGCGGATGTCCGCGTTCTGGACGATGCGCAGCGACTGCTTGTTCTCGATGCGCGTCGCTGTGTAGCCGGGTGTCTCCGTCGGCACGATGAATCCCTTGACCTGGCCGTCCTCGGCATCCTTCGCCCAGACGATCGTGACGTCGCCGATCGATGCGTTGCCGATCCAGCGCTTCGAGCCGTTGATGATCCAGTTCTCGCCGTCGCGTCTGGCCACCGTGTGCAGTCCCTGCGCGGAATCGGAGCCGGAGAGCGGCTCGGTGAGGGCGAAGGCGCCGAGCAGCTCGGCGGAGGCCAGCCGCGGCAGCCACTCCGCGCGCTGCTCCGGCGAGCCCGCGGAGGCGATCGCACCCATGGCGAGCCCGTTCTGCACACCGACGAGGGTGGCGAGGCTCGCGTCGACCCTGGCGAGCTCGAGGGCGACCCAGCCGCGGAAGACGGCGCTGTTCTCGAACCTGCGGGTCTCCTCCCACGGCTGCCCGAACACCCCGAGGTCGGCGAGTCCCGTGACGACGGACCGCGGGAAGAACTCCGCACTCGACCACAGGTCGTCCACGAGTGGACGTACCTCTGTCTCGAGGAAGGCGCGCAGGTCCACGATGAAGGCCTTCTCCCGGTCGGCGAGGGCATTCTCGTAGCCGTAGAAGTCGCTGGACAGGGGCTCGAATGTCGACATGTGAGGCTCCATTGCTTCGCGTGAGAGGGGAGAGACGACCCTCGACGACTCTAGGCCCGGATTCTGC